>JAWOBO010000009.1:0-5916 GCA_046484225.1 Candidatus Omnitrophota bacterium
TGTAGGGCTCTTGTTTCAAACAAGCCTAAAATTTGAGTGCCGGATAAAGGCGAACCTATAAAAGAAATTCGAGTTGATTCAACTTTTTGTTTAAAAATATCCCAAATCTGGTCAACAGCAAAAGTCTTGTCTGAAAAAGATAAAGAACTAAAGTTTTCTTGAATTTCATAAACCGCATCTAAGCTCTTTAATTCAAGGGGAAATTTAGGAAGCAACTGTTGATCCGACAAACAATCAAGTACTAGCTTAAGCTGCTGAGAAAATTTTTTGAAACTGTTGACTTTTTCCCACCCCCGAAAAAATAAATCATGGATCTGATTAATTATTTTCCGATAATCAGACAAATTTAAACTATAACCAACTGACTTAAGTGTTTTTTGGTATTCTTTATAAATATTTTGATCAGCCTCAACAGATTTAAGCGAAATAAAAATAGCCCCGCCTAGCGAAGAATTAAAAACTCCAGTCAGCGCCTCTTCTATCTTATGAGCCAAAATTCGAGTCACTAAAGGATCTTTAATTATTGATATATTCTTTATCAATGGATGCTTTAATACTTTCAGATAATCTTTAGAATAGTAATTGTTATCTTTACGGCTCTTATGAAGATCAAATAGATGATCAAAAAGGGTCGACAAAGATGTTTTTACCAAAGGATAACCTAATGATATGTTAAAATCTTTAAGTTGAAGACTTGCCTCTGAAAGTAAAGGCACTAAAGCCTCTGGGTTGGGAAGCAAAATTAAGGTCTTATCTTTTTCTTTTATCTTTTTTAATATTTCTTTAGCCAAACAAGCTTGAGATTGGGTATCAAATCCCTGATAAAGGTTTATATTGCAAGAAGGTTTTTCCCTTTTCGGAGGCCTTATGGGCTGATTTAGCAACTTAGAATTTTTATCTAAAACAGGCCATTCCTTTGCTGAACCCTGAAAGATACAGCTGCTTTTGCCAGATTTATAAAGTTGACTTACCACTTTAGCTTCTGTTTTATAAAGATAAAAAAGATTACAAAAAAATATTTTATCAAATTCTGTAAAACTTTGTTGAGCCACTTTTTCAGCTGCATTCAGATAAACCAAGCCTCTTGAGTAGAAATTATTTTTCCGCAAAAAATCATGATAGTCTTCTCGAATTGAAACAATATTTTTTAAAAGATGGTTTATCGCCTCAGGTATCTCATAACCAATAGCTGCACTTTTTTGAACATCTACTAAAGAAGTTCCTTCTATACCTTCTAGATCAAGCTGATCCACAAAGGCTGCTATTTCTTTAGCCCAACTTAAAAAGCTAGAAAAACTTACCTGGGTTTTATCTAAAAATCCTAGTTTATTTTTAGCAATCTGATAAATGAGATAATAAAGTTCTAAATCAGAAACTTTAGGAATAGCTTGCTTCTTAGCTACTATATAATGCATAAATTGATCCATAGAAAAAATAGCCGGAGAAACAAAGCTATTTTTAATTTTTTTAGAAAGCTTCTTTTTTAAAAATAAAGCCGGCCTTTTTCCTCCAAAAACACAAGCTACTTTTTCTAATGATTTATTCTTTTTATAAAAATCATCATATAAAATATCAGCAAGTTTTTCTATTGGGTCGCAGCCAAAATCACAACTAATTATCTTGGAATCTTTCATCTTAAAATAGATACTCTTTTTGACAGTCTCCTAGATAAACTACAACTGCTTTTATTGTTTTCCTAGGATAAATATCAGCCATAACCTTAACATAGCTTTTTAATTGTTTATAATAAACTTCTTGGGAGCCATGGCCTTTTTTGTAGTCAACAATTATCACCTTATCATTAAAAACTAATAATCTATCTATTCTTTTTGTAGCCCCAGTTTTGTCTACTATCTCTTTTTCACAATAAACAGAGGCCTTCGGTGCAAAAAAAATATCTCCTAAATTATCATTGGTCACAATCTCTTTTATTTTTTTTCGATAGCTGTTAATATTTTTTATAAAAAAACTATTTTTTATTTCCGAGACCGCTACATTAATAGTTTTCTCTATATCTTTACCAGAACAATTCCCTACAACTGATAAAGCTTTATGCAGAATCATACCTTCTTTGATCTCTTTTCTTGCTTTGCCTACCCCCGCTTGAGAAAATTCTTCACTTAAATACCTGGCCCAATTTCTATACAATGAAGCTTCTGGCTTTTTTACTTTTGGTCTAACTACTAGGGAAGGATAGTTAACTTTTCTGCCTTTTTCTATCTTTTTTTTATCAATTAAAGATAAAGCTTGGTTGGTTGATCTTCGGCTCTTTTTTGGAATAAATATATACAGTTCATACCTAGGCCTAGTTAAAGCCACATAGATACTGTTAAGTTCATCAATACAAGCAAGCTTATAATTATCTTGGTAGATCTTTTTAAGCCGGTCTGAATACCGCCGATATTCCTTGGTAACCCTTAAAAGATGCAGCTTTGAGTTATTTCTTATCTCTAGATAGGATTTGGTGCCTGCTGTACCTGTTTCTGGAGAAATATTCATCTTTAAAAAAGGTACAATTACTACCGGAAACTCTAAACCTTTTGCTTTATGAATAGTTAAAATTTTAACAGAATTCTTTGCAGTTGTATCAACATAAAGCTTCTCAGGACTGGGATCTTTAAGATAGTCTAAAAATCCCCAAAGCCCGGTTTCTTCCTCCTGACTGTCCTGGCAAAGCTGAAGAAACTTTTTGAAAAAAGCTTGAGATTGAGAAAAATTATTGGATAAATCAAACTGCCTATAAATAGTAATTAAAAGCTGATAAGGAGAAATAAAACCAACGGTTTTAAAAAACGGAGCTATCTCTTTTTCCCAAATTTCCGGAAATTGTTGGGAAAATTTTCTATAAAGATTAGCTTCATCTTCTTCTTTCCTTTTATGCAAATCAAAGATAAAAGTTCTTAACTCATTTTTATCTAAGCCGGTCTTTTTGCTAAAAATATCTCCTAAAATGAATGAAGCAAAGCTCAAATCATCAACCGGGGAATAAAGGAACTTCAAAAAGCTAACTAATTCTTTTATCTGTGGATGCTCTAAGACATCTAAAGTCTTTTCAGACTCAACCGGAAAACCTTCTTCTAGCAACCAACTAGTTAAAAGCTCCAACTCACGGTTATCTCTGGTAAGTAAGGCTATATCTGCCAGGCTAAAACGCTTTTTTAGATCTTGAATTAGCTTTACTACTTTTTCTCGAACAATTTGATTGCGTTGATCTTGACTATCTTCATCTAATTTTTCAACATAAACATAACCACAATCATTGCCTTTTCTATAGCTTTGTTTTGAATCGCTAAAATTAGCAGCAATTTGTTTTAGGTAAATATCTTTTTCCAATTCTTTTGAAATCTTTGACTCTTTCAAAAATCTTGAAAGGTTTTGAGAAGAGAAAATAAAATTATTAAATTCAACTATCTCTTTTTGGCTCCGCCAGTTCTTTTTTAAAAATAAAGTATCTGGTTTATAGGCTAAAAAACTTTTTCTGATTTTATCAAAGAGCTGAGCTTTTCCGCCCCGAAAACGGTAAATTGCCTGTTTTTTATCACCCACATAAAAAAGAGTCCCTCCAGATGACAAGCCTTCTTCGACCATCGGACTCAAATTATCCCACTGGATTCGGCTAGTATCCTGGAACTCATCGATTAAATAATGTTGAAACCGTGTAGCCAAACGATAGTAAACTTCGGCTACAGTTATTCCCTGTTGGCCAAAAAGAAAACGAGCCTGATGGTTAAGCTGACTTAAAAACAAAACATCCTCTTTTTTTGAAAAAGATTCAAAAACAGTACTGACTTCATTGAACAAACCAATATAAGGATTATAGGAAACTTCAGCTTCCAGCTCGACAACTTGTTTTATCTGTTTATAAACTGTTTTCCATTGTTTTAAGAAATCTTTAGTTGCGGGTTTTCCTTTTTTATTTAAAGAAGGATACTGTTTCGATAAACTATTAGGTAATTTAGCAATTTCAAACTGCTGATTACTTTGTTCGATAAAGTGTAAAATAGAGTTTTTGCTGTTTTTGTTGATATTATCAGGAAAATTTTTAGCCAATTCTTTAATTTTTTTATATAACCGGCTCTTGGCCTTAAGCAATGAATCAATATCAGTTTCATATTTAGAAAAATCTTTACCATAGCGGTTAACTAACTCAAAAAGAGCTATCATTAAATCTAGGATTTTATTTTTAGGAAACCAGCTGCTTCTATTTTCCACAAACAAATAGTGACGCAAGAAATCATTTAATTCCTGATTCAAGTCTTGATCAGACAATGATCGATCTATCAAGCTATCTAAAGCATAAAGAAGATAGTCTTTGTAATCTCTTTTTATCTTAAAAGTTGCAGAACGTCCAATATGCAAAGAACAGCCTAAGAGCAAAGAATTAATGAAACTGTCTATAGTTTTAACGCCAAAATAACTATAGTGACCAATGATTTCTTCAATCAATAGATAAGCTCTCTGGCGAGCAAAGTCATAGTTAACACCTAAACTATCAAGAATATCTTTTTTTTGTTCGGCGGTTGGAAAAGAATCTAGAGCAATATTTTTCAAAATCTCTAAAATTCTTTCTTTCATCTCATAAGCAGCTTTATTGGTAAAGGTAATAGCTAAAATTGTACGCAGATAATCAGCAGAAGGCGCAGAATGATTAATCAATATTTGTAAAAAACGTTTAGCTAATGCATAGGTCTTTCCCGATCCGGCCGAAGCTTCAACAATAGCTATTTGGGGAGATTTAAGCTGTATAAAATTTTTATTTTCTGCCATACTCAAACTATAACTACCGGATACAACGCCGAACCTACTTTGTCTGATAGATTAGCTAAAAATAAAGGAAGATTTAAAAAATAACGCAGGGCAAAACAAACCTAGATAATAAGTTGTTAGGAAAACTTTTCTTTAAGTTTTTTATAATAGTAATGGGCAAACTGAGCTTGCTTTTTTTCCTCAATCTTTGTAATTTGTCCTCCACAAAAATAACCTTGCTTTGAACTAATAAATTCTGACCAAATAACTACCATCTTCATCTTTACCGGTTCATTATCTTCTGGAAGGAAGTAGTTAATTGCAAGCACCTGCCCCTTCTTCCATTGCATCGATGAGCAGAAACAAATGCCCATAAAGGTAAAATCACTAGTTTGAGCTTCATAAATTCTTCCTACTTCATCGATTGGCTTAATCTGTAAAAAATCAGAAGTTTCTAACCTAATTAATTTTCTTTTATTATCCATAATGGTAAATTATAACATAATTAACTCTTTTTTCTACCCTTACCATAAGAGACTTTAACTAATTGATCAAATTCTTTCATTTTTTTAGGTACCCCCAAACTAAAATATCATCGCCAATCCTTTTTATTCTTAAATTTCTCAACTCAGGACTTTTTTTAATCTGTTTGACTCCCTTGGCACCTATCGAAGTCAAAGCAGTTTTGCCGCCAAAAACTTTAGGTGCAATAAAAAAATAAACTTTATCTACTAAATTTTGATCAAAAAACCTTCCTAAAGTATCAGAACCCCCTTCAACAAACACAGACATAATTCCTAGCTGATACAACTTTTTAAGAAGTTTTTTTAAAGAAATTCCTTCTCTGTTGGCTTTGCCAGAAAAAATTTTAATATTTTTCGGCAATTTATTGTTCGTTTTTGAATTCGATGCTGTAAAGATAAAAGTATTCTCAGTAAAATTTTTAAAAATATATGAGTTTTTAGGTAGATCTAAACTAGACGAAACTATAATTTTGTAAGGAATTTTACCTAACCCGTTGAGTTTCGGATTATCTTTACGTAAAGTTTCAGCTCCAACTAATACTGCATCATACTTATCACGGAGCTTGCGAGAAAACTGACGAGATTTATTTGTAGTTATCCATTTTGACTGGCCTAGCCTGGTTGTAATTTTCCCATCTAAGCTCTG
>JAWOBO010000029.1:0-5023 GCA_046484225.1 Candidatus Omnitrophota bacterium
CTGACTCAATTATCCCTAGTTCGAATCTAGGCGGGGCAATTTTCACTACGCAACATTTTTGTTTGAACCTCTTTTGTCGCATAGTGATCTGATATAAATTATTAATCTTTTCTTTAAATAAATTATATTTTCTGTATAATGAAATAATTATGGCAAAAGGTATTAATAAGTTAAAGCTTTTTTCAATATTTTTCCTCATCTTATTTGCTTCTTGTGCTCGAGGGCCGGTTTATAAAACTGTTCCGCCTTCAAGAAAAGTTGAGCGTCCCAAACCACCACCGGTTATGCGTAAAGATTTAGTTCATACCGTGGGGCCGGGAGAAACTGTTTGGCGGATAGCTAAGATGTATGACGTCGATTCTGAAACAGTAGTTCGCAAAAATAAGATAAGAGATCCTAGAGAAGTAGAGATGGGACAAGAATTAGTTGTTCCTCAGGCTGCACCGATCAGGCCGGTTATAAATTTGTATCCAACCAGTAAATGGAAATATATTATAATCCATCACAGTGCTACTGATATGGGTAATGCTCTAGCTTTTAATCGTTCTCATAATTTAAGAGGATTCACCCATGGCCTCGGCTATCACTTTGTAATTGACAATGGCACCAAAGGAAAATTTGACGGCCAAATTGAAGTTTCTCCCCGTTGGTTAAAAAAAAGAGACGGAGCTCATTGCCGAGCCGGCGGAATGAATTCTAAGGCAATTGGTGTTTGCCTGGTGGGAAATTTTAATAGCGGCAAAATTACCCAAAAACAGATGGATTCTTTAGTATATTTAGTAAATCGGTTGCGGAAATATTATAATATTCCAAAAAACAAGATTTTAGGCCACGGCCAGGTTCGCGGTGCACGCACTGATTGTCCGGGGAAAGAGTTCCCCTGGTCTCAATTTTGGTCATCATTAAATAAAAAATAGGATGAATTTAGCTGACAACAAAGATCAAGAAAGACGCCGCTTTTTACGCCATCCAATGTGTTTTCCTTTAGTTTTTTCCCTGATTAAAGGTCCTTTACGAAAAAAATCAAAATCAAAGTCAAAGAAATCAGAGACTAAAAATATAAGTAGAGGTGGGTTGCTTTTTTCGGCCAAAGAAAAGGTAGAACCCGGGACTCTGATACAAATAAAGATACCTTTTCAAAACAAAATATTTAAAGTTAAAGCTAATGTAGTTCATTGCCGGAAGAATCCTGATACAGGGTTATATGATATCGGTGTTAAATTTAGCCGCCCTAAAGAAGCTTTTAAAGTTAAATTGATTGAGCAGATGTATTTGATAAGTGAATATAGAGATCTTAAAAGTATGCAATCTGGCCGTCAATTGTCTCTTCAGGATGCTTCCCGGGAATGGATTGAGAAATACTCAGAAAGATTTAGCCGCCTTTACTGGTAAAATAATAATATGATTGGAGTCGGACTCCAATCAAACTCTAATCAAAGCTAATGAGAAAATGTCGCTTTATTAACGAAAAGTATTATCATATTTATAATCGGGGAGTAGAAAAACGAACGATTTTTCAAAATGATAGCGATTATTTTCGGTTTTTATTAAGTATGAAAGAATTTAATGATGTGAATCCCGTATTTAATCTTGTGCGTCTTTTTAAAAATTCAAAAACAAAATATTTTTTTTCAAAAGAAAAAAATCCTATAGTTAAAACTATTTGTTATTCTCTTATGCCAAATCATTATCATTTCATTCTTTGCCAGCTAAAAGATGGTGGAATATCAAAATTTATGCAAAAATTAGGTGGTGGATATACTAATTATTTCAATACAAAAAACAAAAGATCTGGAGCTTTATTTCAAGGGAAATTTAAAGCAAAATGTATAGAAAATGATGAATATCTTTTGCATCTTTCTAGATATATTCATTTAAATAGCTTGGATATCTTTCGATCTCGATATCGATGGCGTAAAAGAAAAATAAAAAGCGAAGCTACTGAAATTTATGATTTTTTAAATAAATATAAATGGCATAGTTTTCCTTTTATTGCTGGCAGTAAAGATAATTGTTTGGTAAAGTTGAGTCCCCAAATTATTTTGGAACAATTCAAAACGATAAAAGATTATGTACAGTTTATTTTGGATTGGGGGACTGATAGTTTTAAAAGAATAAGCGATTTGGTAATTGAGTCAGAAAATTCTCAATAAATATAATATGATTGGAGTCGGACTCCAATCAACTCTACAAAAACCAGTAGTCTTATATGAATTTTTTTGCTTCAAAAAAAATAATTTTAGTTGTGTTTTTTCTGGTTGCAGCTTGCTTTTTAGTGCAGGCCGAAGAAAAAGATACTTTTACAGTAGCTTTAACTGGTAAGTATCCTCCCTTTAGTTTTTATTCTCAAGAAGGAAAATTAGTTGGTTTTGATGTAGATGTTGCCAACAAAATAGCAGACTATCTTGATCAAGAATTAAAGATCGTTACTACCGAATGGGATGGAATTTTAGCTGGATTACTTGCAAAAAAATACGATGCTATTGTTGGTTCAATGGCGATAACTCCTCAGAGGAAAAAAAGCGTAGATTTTTCTCTTCCTTACTATACATCTGGAGCGCAGCTTTTTATCCACAAAAAAGATAAAGACAAATTCACAAATATCAAAGATTTAAAAGGTAAAAGTGTCGGAGTTGGGGTAGGAGAAACCTACCAGCACTATTTAGAAGATAACTACCCAGAGATTGACGTAGTGGCTTATAAAAGTACTGTAGATATTTTTCAAGATATGTTAAACAGAAGAGTAAAAGGTTTTGTAACTGATCGATTAGTAGGGCTTTACCAGATAAAAAAAGCCGATACACCTTTTATGGCCACGGGCAGGCTTTTATACAAAGAACGGATTGCAATCCCAGTCCTAAAAGAAAGAAAAGCTTTACTGGCAAAGATAAACAATGCTCTTATTGCGATGAAAAAAAAGGGCGAATTAGCTGAAATCAATAAAAAATGGTTTGGGCAAGAATCAGAGGCTGAAGCGGAAGAAAAAAAGATGGCAACAGCTACTATTGTAGAAAAACTTTTGCAAGGTTTTGGAATAACTTTATTTGTTGCGTTTTCTTCAATAATTATGGGGTTTTTATTGTCTATTCCTTTTGGAGTGATTCTTAATAAGAGAAAAATTTATCCTTTATATTTAGTTGTCCGTACATTTAATGATTTTATCAGGGGGACCCCTCTTTTAATTCAATTATTTTTTGTCTATTTTGGAGCACCTCAGGTAGGAGTTACGCTCACTCCTGTTTCTGCAGCAATATTTACCTTAACGGTTAATGCTTCGGCTTATATGGCTGAAGTTATTCGTTCCGGCCTGATGTCGGTTGATCCCGGGCAAAGGTTGGCAGGTAAAGCTTTAGGATTGACTAATTTTTCTATATTTAGATCTATCGTTTGGCCGCAAGCCTTTAGGATTGCGCTTCCCCCGTTGATGAATGCAGTTGTAGCTTTGATGAAAGATACAGCTTTAATTGCTATGATCTCGGTAGGAGAAGTTATCCGCCAGGCTCAATCAATAATAAGTGTTACCTATAATCCTATGAAATATTATTTTATAGCCGCGGTTATGTTTTTTATTGTTACTTTTCCTTTGATGAAAATAGCTGGAAGAATAGAAAGAAAGATAAAGAAAAAAGGTTTTGCTAATGCTTAAGATAAAAGATTTAACTTATAGTTATTCCCAAGGAGCAACTGCTTTAACTGATATTAATATGGAACTTCCCCGGGAGCATATTTTAGCAATTTTGGGAAGAAGTGGTTCAGGCAAAACAACTTTGCTTAAATGTATTGGTAAATTTTTAACTCCCCAAAAAGGCGATATCACTTTAGATGATGAAAGTATTTATAAGATGGAAAGAAAAAAGTTGCGTCATTTAATTGGAATAGTTTTTCAACAACTGTATCTTTTTCCTCATTTAACAATTTTAGAAAATATGATTTTAGCTCCGGTAAAAGTTCTTCAAAAGGATAAAAACGAAGTAAAAAAAGAGGCTAAACAAATGTTAAATAAATTAGGAATTAAAAATTTAGCTAACCGGTATCCTTCACAAATTAGCGGGGGGCAAGCGCAAAGAGCAGCGATAGCTAGGGCTTTGATTATGAAGCCTCAATATCTACTTTTGGATGAGCCAACCTCTGCCCTAGACCTAAATACCAGCAAGGAACTTGGCGAATGGTTGTTGGAACTAAAGGCAGAGACGACTTTTGTTGTTGTTACCCATGATGTTTTGTTTACAAAGAATATAGCTAATTCTGGATTTTTACTTTCAGAAGGAAAGGTGCAAACTGAGGGGAAGATGGAGCATATTATAGATAATCTAGATTTAGGGGATTATCAAAGATAATTGACAAATAGCTAAAAAGGTGTATATTGGCAAACATATGGCAAAAGAAGAATCAATAGAAACAGAAGGGACAGTCGTAGAAGTTTTAGGAAATGCCATGTTCCGGGTAGAGCTGGATAATGGCCATAAGATTCTTGCTTATCCCCGCGGCAAAATGCGCAAATACTTTATCCGGATTATAGCTGGTGATAAGGTTACAGTAGAGCTTTCTCCTTATGATCTAGATAGAGGCAGAATTACATACCGCCATAAATAGAAAATATCCTTTCAAGATTTTTTACATCCAGTCTAAAAATCAAAAAAGTAGAAAAAAGCTAGATAAAAGCTGAAAATCCTGATTAACATCTTATTTATTATATGTATAATAAGGATTAAGTCAGAGAGGGGTGAAGCTCTAGCTTTAAGATGAGTCTAGTTGATTTAAAAATTAAGGGAAAGTGTTATAATAAATTTTATATTATTAACTTATGTAAATAAGGAGTTACCATGGATATTAAAATAATTCAAAAACTTAAAAAACCGGCAGATACTAAAATAGTACTTTTAGTTATGGATGGATTGGGTGGCTTGCCCGGTGATCAAGGGCTAACGGAACTTGAGAAGGCAAACACTCCTAATTTAGATAAGTTGGCAAAGAGTGGAATTTGCGGCCTGCATCAGCCAATTGCTTCTGGGATTACCCCCGG
>JAWOBO010000042.1:0-2522 GCA_046484225.1 Candidatus Omnitrophota bacterium
AGATCGGCAGCCTTTTTTTCTCTAATCTCTTCTTTAATTTCCGGATAGGTACCTAACTTAAGCAAGTGCTGCCTGGCTACCTCTTGCCAATATTCTCCTTTTTTCCCTTTAATATATCTTTTTTTCCAATGATAGGTGGCTTTTTTAATATTATTTTTTTTCTCATAGAGAAAAGCAAGATTGGTATGGGCTGGCATAAAACCAGGATTTATCTTTAAAGCTTCTTGGTAGTATTTTTCTGCCTCATTTAACTGCCCTTGCATCTCATAGACTACCCCTAAATCATTGTAAGCTTGAACATAGTCAGAATCTAGTTCTACAGCCTTTTGATAAAAAGATAAAGCTCCTCCTAGATCTCCTCTTGACTGAAGCTTATAACCTTTTTCTCTGTAGTCCCGAGCTTGTTGATCAGTTAAACCTTCAGCTTGAGAAAATGATAAAGGCAAGAAAATAAAAAGAATAGCAAAAACAATTCTCATCCTTTCTAACTTTAACATATGCTTTTGATCTTGTCAAGATTGTAATTAGATGAATTATTCTGTTTTTTCATCTGTCTGTTGACTTGGCTCTATTAAAGACTTATCTTGTGCTTCAGCCTTCTGTTTATAAAGATAAGCTAAAGAGATAGAAGTTAAAAAAAAGATAACCGTAAAAATCACAGTAAGTTTAACTAGCAATGAACTTGTTTTTGTTCCAAAGATAGATTCTACACCGCCTAAAGCCTCAACTAGACCACCGCTTCGTCCCCGCTGGACTAGAATCATCCCAATCAAACTAATAGCAACAACGATGTGAAGAATTAAAATTATTTTATACATAAATTCCTTATCTTATATTAGCTTATCATAAATCGTCTTTTTCTCAACTAGTATTTACCCTAAAGAAGAGTTTTTAATTATGGCTGTAAAATCTTGAGCTTTAAGCGAAGCTCCGCCAACTAAAGCGCCATCGATATTTTCTTTGCTTATCAGTTCTTGTATGTTAGCAGGTTTGACGCTTCCGCCATAAAGCAATCTTATTTTCTCAGCTGCCTGATCCGAGAAATTTTCTCTAAACCAGTTTCTGATGAAACTATGCATTTGGTCTGCTTGCTCTCCGGTTGCAGTTTTGCCAGTTCCAATTGCCCAAACCGGTTCGTAAGCAACAGTGACTTTTTCTAAATCATCTTCTGTCAAAGAGTTGAAACCTTCTGTTAGCTGTTTTTCGATAACTTCTTTTTCTTTTCCTTGTTCTCTTTGTTCTAGAGTTTCACCAACACAAACTATTGGCAAAAGATCTGCCGAAATTGCAGATTTTATCTTTTTATTAACTTCTTGGTTAGTCTCAGAGAAATATTTTCTTCTTTCGGAATGGCCGATAATTACAAATTTAATACCTGCACCTTTAAGCATCGCCGCAGAAACTTCTCCGGTAAAAGCTCCCTTATCTTGCCAATGCATATTCTGAGCCCCAAGTTCGATAACTGAATCTTTGATTGCTTCCTGGGCAGCTGATAAAGAAGTATAAGGAGGACAAATCAATATATCTGCATCCTTAAACTCTCCTACATTTTCTTTTAATTTAGATGCCAAATCAGCTGCTTCAGCAGCAGTTTTGTTCATCTTCCAATTTCCAGCAATAAATGGTTTTCTCATCATTTTCCTCCTATTAAAAATAAAGGTTATATCAAAAGGTTTATTAACAACTTGTCATTGCAAAACAAAATAATCCCGATGTCATTCTGAGGCAAAGCCGAAGAATCTCAAACCGTTGCGGAGATCCTTCGCCCTTCGGGCTCAGGATGACAAAAAGAGTCGGGCTCAGAATGACAAAAGTACCTAATTCTTTTACTTCCATTTACGAAGTGGAAGTAGTATTATTTATCGGAAAGAGCTGAAATTCCTGGTAAATCTTTTCCTTCAAGGAATTGCAGAGAGGCTCCGCCGCCAGTTGAGATATGAGACATCTGATCGGATAGTTTGAATTTTTTTACAGCTGCTGCAGTATCTCCACCGCCAATAACCGAGACAGCTTCTGATTCAGCTATCGCCTCAGCTACTGCCTTAGTTCCTTTAGCAAACTGATCTTTTTCAAAAATACCCATTGGCCCATTCCAAACAACAGTTCCAGCAGATTCAATTTTCTGGCCAAATAACTTTTCTGTCTTGGGCCCAATATCTACGCCTATCCAGCCTTTCTCAATAGCAACATCTTCTGTAACTTTAACATTTTCTCCTGATTCAATATCATTGGTTATCAAGTGATCTACAGGAAGCAATATCTCCACTCCCTTTTCTTTTGCTTTATTTAATATTTTTTCTACAACTTCAAACATTTCCTTCTCCAAACGCGAAGAACCAACTTCTACTTTTTTTACCTTTAGGAAAGTATAAGCCATAGCTCCGCCAATCAGTATTGAATCAGCCTTATCGATCATATTTTCGATAACCGGAATCTTATCAGATACTTTTGCTCCGCCTAAAATAAAAATAAACGGTTTCTTAGGTTCAGTTAAAACTTTTTGGAAATATTGAATCTCTTTA
>JAWOBO010000053.1:0-11369 GCA_046484225.1 Candidatus Omnitrophota bacterium
CCAAAAAGTTATTAATTGATAGCAAAAATTATCTTAGCCATATCGATGAAAAGATTAAACTGCTTGATCCGAAAAATATCTTAAAGAGGGGTTATTCGGTAACTTACCTAAAAGATAAAGCAGTAAAGAGTATTGACGATCTTAAAGTAGGGGATAAGATAAAAACAGTTTTTTATAAAGGTGAGGTTGAGTCGAAAGTTGAGAGGAAAGAGCAATAATAATTGATAATTGATAATTTAGGCTTGACATTATATGTATTATGCATATAATTGTATGCAACTTGCATATAAAAATAAAATGAAACCTTTAACTAAAAATCAAGCTGAACTTTTACGATTATTTTTTACAAATCCTGACAAGGCTTTTTATATGCAGCAAATAGGAAGGATTTTAGGTAAGAAGCCGGGTGTATTTCAGCGTACTTTAAATAATTTAGCTTCAGAAAATATTTTAAAAAGTGAATATAAAGCTAATGCAAGATACTTTAAAATTAATAAAAGTTATCCCTTATATGAGGAATTGAAGAGTATTATTTTTAAAACGGTAGGAGTAGTAGGTAGTATTGGAACTATTTTAGAAAAAATAGAGAATATAAAGATTGCTTTTATTTATGGTTCATATGCTAAAAAACGACAAAATAGTCTTTCAGATATTGATATTTTAATAATAGGGAAACCGAATGAGGATAAATTATCTAGTTGTTTAGATAATTTAGAAGAAAAATTACAGAGAGAAATTAATTACAAGCTCTATTCTTTAGTTAATTTTAGAGAAGATATAAAGAACAAAGAACCTTTCATTTCTGAGATTTTAGAAGATAAGAAAATAATGATAAAAGGTAACGAAGATGAATTACGAAAAATTATTAAGAGATAAGCTGATAAAGCAGCAAAAACCAGATTTTAGGCAAATAGTAAATCAACTCAATCGTTCCCTTAAAGATTTAAAAACTGCTGAAACTAATCTTGATATTGATTTAACTTGGTCGTTAACTATTGCTTATCATGCGATGGTTAGAGCAGGAAGAGCACTGATATATTCAAATGGATATTTACCGACAATTAAAAATACTCATAAAACCATAGTAAGAGTCACAAATTTAATACTAGGGCATGATTATGATGGTTTAATCAGTAAATTTAATCGATTGAGAAGGAAACGCCATCAGTTTATTTATGATTCTAAAAATCATATTACTTATACAGAAGCAAAGTCATCGCTAAATACTGCAAAAAAATTAGTTGGAAAGATCTTTGATTTAGTTAAAGAAAAAACACCGGATAAATATTTATTTTAATGGGAGGGAAAATGGGGAAAAAAGAAGTCAAGTATAGCCAGGCGGTTGAGGAGTTAAATCAGATTTTAGCAGATTTGGAAGCAGAACGTATTGATGTTGATCAGGTATCGGTGAAGGTGAAAAAGGCAGTAGAGTTGATTAAGCTTTGTCGGGAAAAGATTGAAAATACGGAGATGGAAGTTAAAAAGATAGTAAAGGGTTTTGAAAAGGAAAAAGAAGAAGTTTAAACCGTTGCGGAGATCCTTCGCCCGCCTTTGGCGGACTCAGGATGACAAAGTAGGTCAGGCTAAGGATGCTTCGGTGTCATTCTGAGGCGAAGCCGAAGAATCTTAAAAAACTATGCAAAACCGATCAGCATATACGTACATACTTACTAATAAAAGAAATACAGTTTTATATACTGGAGTAACCAGTGATTTAGTAAAAAGGGTTTACGAACATAAACAAAAATTAGTTGAAGGTTTTACAAAAAAGTACAATATAGATAAATTAGTCTATTATGATATGTTGGAAGATATAGAAAATGCGATAATACGAGAAAAGCAAATCAAAGGTTGGATCAGGAAAAAGAAAATAGAGTTAATTGATTCAGTAAATCCTGACTGGAAGGATTTGTATGATAATTTGGTTTGAGATCCTTCGCCCTTCGGGCTCAGGATGACAAAATAGGCTGGGCTCAGGATGACAGGGAAGTTCGGGCTTAGATATTTTTAGAATACAAATGTTTATAAAGACAGCCTAGAATAGGGTGTCCACTTGTAAAACTTAAAACCGGACATTCTAACTTTGGTAAAAACCAGACATTTTAACTTTGGCTTGACATTCAAAAAAATAACGATTGACTAAAAGTTTTAGTCTGCTACAATAATTGTGCTTCGAGAAACGTCTAACCTTTCTTTTTAATATCAATAAAATAAGGTTGACAGAGAAAATTAAAGATTGTATTATATATAACCTATGATTAGCAAAACTAGAAAAAAAGAAATAATCGATAAATTTAAAGACCATCTTGGTGATACAGGGTCAGTGGCTGTCCAGATTGCTCTGCTTACTGAAAGGATCAACTATCTTACTGATCATATGAAAAAGCACAAAAAAGATTTTCATTCCCGCCGAGGCCTTCTTACCCTGGTAGGAAGAAGGCGCCGTCTTATCGACTATTTAAAGGAAAAAGACGCACAAAGCTATCAGGAAGTTGCAAGCGAGTTAAAATTTAAAAAATAAATGTCTACTTCATTATCTACATCTAATATCGGAAAATATCCTCTAAATTTATCTTCCGGCCAAATAGCTACTCAAGCTAACGGCAGTGTGAAGGCATCTTTTGGAGATACTGTGGTCTTAGTAACTGCCTGTATGTCTTCAGAGCCTTCTCCGGAACGGGGATTTTTTCCGCTTATGGTTGAATATAGAGAAAAAACCTATGCTGCCGGAAGAATTCCGGGAGGATTTTTTAAAAAAGAAGGCCGGCCTTCGGATACAGAAATCTTAACTTGCCGGCTAATTGACAGGCCGCTACGGCCGCTTTTTCCGGAAGGTTTAACTAATGAAATTCAGCTTGTTGCCATGGTCCTATCAAGTGACCGGGAAAATGATCCTGATGTAGTGGCGCTGAATGCAGCAAGTTCGGCTCTTCTTATCTCAGATATTCCTTTCTCCAAGCCAATTGGGGCAGTGAGGGTATCTAAAATAGGTGATGAGTTTATAGTTAATCCTACCTATCAACAAAGAGAAGAATCTCCTCTAGACATTGTAGTTGTGGGGACAGAAGAAAAGACATTGATGCTTGAAGGTGGCTTTGACCAAGTTGATGAAAAAGATGTTTTAGCGGCAATTGAGTTTGCTAAGCCTTTTATCCAAGAGATTGTAAAAGCTCAAAAAGAGCTTCAGAAAAAAGAAGGCAAAGATAAAAAAGAAGTAGAGCTGTTTACAACTGATAAAGACCTAGTAGCAAAGGTTAGAGATAAGGTAATAAAAGATCTTCAAGCTAACTACGGAATAAAAGAAAAGGAAGAAAAAGCAAAGTTTTCAGCTAAAATCCTAGATTCTTTAAAAGATGAGTTTATAACAGAGGATTCAGAAATTTCTGAAGCAGACCTAAAGAAAGCTTTATCTGCGGTTGAAGAAGAAGTTTTTCGTCAAAAGGTCTTAGAAGAAGATATCAGGCCGGATAAACGCGGGCTTTCTGATATAAGAGAGCTTAACAGTGAAGCCAGAGTGCTTCCCCGCACCCACGGGACCGGTTTATTTAAAAGGGGCCAAACTCAAGCCTTAGCAATAACTACACTGGGGACAAGCGGAGATGAACAGTTTATTGAAGCCTTAGAAGGGAAAAAATCCAAACATTTTATGCTCCATTATAACTTCCCTCCTTTTAGTGTAGGTGAGGTAAAGTTTATGCGCGGCCCATCCAGAAGAGATATCGGCCATGGCTCTTTAGCCGAAAAAGCTTTACTGCCTGTTGTTCCGTCCCGGGATGACTTTCCTTACACAATTAGGATAGTATCTGAAATATTAGAGTCAAATGGTTCATCAAGCATGGCTACTGCCTGTGCAGCCTCGCTTTCGATGATGGATGCCGGGGTTCCTCTAGGAGATCCGGTGGCGGGAATTGCTATTGGAATGGTTGCTGATGGAGATACTTATAAGATCCTTACCGATATTGCCGGAATTGAAGATCACTGCGGCGACCTTGATTTTAAAGTTGCCGGCACCAGTAAAGGAATCACCGCAATTCAGGTTGATACAAAAACTGATGGTATAACTTTGGCGATGATCAAAGATGCTCTAGATAAAGCTAAAGAAGCACGTCTTCTTATATTAGAAAATATGACTAAAAGTTTAGCCCAGCCGCGTGAAGATCTTTCTCGGTATGCTCCTAAGATTAAATCTATTGAGGTTGACCCGGATAAGGTTGGTATGGTTATCGGCCCCGGCGGTAAAAATATTAGAAAGATGAGCCGGGATTATAATGTTACCGTTGATATCGATGATGACAGAAATATGGTTTCAGTAGTAGCTGAGACAAGTGAAGACCTAAAGAAAGCTATTACCGCAATAGAGAATATCGTCAGAGAGTTTGAAGTAGGCGATGTTGTTGAAGGAAAAGTTGATAAAATCGTAGATTATGGGGCTTTCTGTGAGCTTAGTCCATCTAAATCCGGCCTTCTCCATGTCTCAGAAATTGCCGAAGGCTTTGTTAAAGATGTAAGAAAACACCTGAAAGAGGGCGATATAGTCAAAGTAAAAGTTATCGGAAAGGATAACTTTGGTAAATTAAAACTAAGTTTAAAACAAGCAAAATAAGCCCTGTAAGCTTTTATTTTAAAATAAATTAATAAGCTAACAGGGCTTTTTTAATTAACAATGAGTAGACTCTCCTCTTTTTTAAAAAGTACTATTTTCTTTTTCATTTTCCTACTTGTTTTTTTAAGTCTTATCTCCTATAATCCCCAAGATATCTCATCCATTTCTGCACCCCGGCCGGCCCAAACTTCTAACTTTATTGGAATAATTGGCGCCTATCTTGCTTTTGGTTTATTTTTTTTATTTGGTTATGCGGCTTATTTTATTCCTTTTTATCTTTTCTTTTTAGGCTGGGCCGAGCTAGAATTTTTACGTTTTCACGGTTTGGGCAGAAATAAAATTATTAATATAATCGCTTTTATCTTTTTTGTTACCTTTCTCTCTGCTTTTATCAGTCTTTTTTCCCAGCAAAGCACCCAAGTTTTTAGGTCAGGAGGATTGTTAGGGTTTTATTTAAGTGACCTTTTTAGAAGATATTTGGGTTTAACCGGTTCATTTATTACAGTCTCTTTGATTATGGCAATCAATGCTATTTTGCTTTTTGGTTTCTTTTTTATGGATCTTTCTAAAGTTTTAAAAAGATTAGCCTTAAGCCTAGCAACTTCTACAAAAGAAGCTTTAACAAGCTTTAAAGAAAAAAGAAGCCAAGCTAAAGAGGCAGCGCCTGCAGTTAAGGGAAAACTAAAAAATAAAGATCCGCAGATAAAGATGTATCAACCTAAGGTAAACAAAAAAGAACCATCTGACTATAATCTTAAAAATCAAGAGCCAAATAAAACTAAAGAAAAAGCTCCAGCTAGCCCAACGGCGTCTAACCTTGAGGATAAGATAGCAGATAAAGATAGTTATGATCCTTCAAACTATAAGTTGCCCCCGCTTAGTTTACTTAAAGAGCCGCCTTCGGCTGACTATTCAGAGACCAAAGGCAGTATCAAAGCTAACATAAAAAAACTGGAAAATGCCTTATTAAACTTTGGCGTTGAGGCTGAAGTAGTAAGTGTGCAAAAAGGGCCGGTTGTAACTATGTATGAGCTTTCGCCTCGGCCGGGAACTAAAATCCAAAAAATTTCATCGTTGTCTGATGATATTGCCTTAGCCATGAAATCTTCAATGGTTAGAATCGTTGCTCCTTTACCGGGCAGAGGCACAGTAGGAATTGAAATTCCTAACTCTCATAAACATCTGGTCCATCTGCGTGAAGTTTTAGAAGAGAAAAATTTTATAAAGACCGATTCTAAACTTACTTTAGCTATCGGTAAAGATGTATCAGGCAACCCGATAATTGCTGACTTAGGAGATATGCCGCATCTGCTTATTGCCGGGGCAACTGGTGCTGGTAAAACTGTCTGCGTTAACTCTTTGATATCTTCCCTGCTTTATAAAGCTAAGCCGGATCAGATAAAGTTTATTTTGGTGGATCCTAAGATGGTAGAGTTAGCTCCTTTTGCCGGTATACCTCATTTGATTCATCCGATAATTTCAGAGGCCAAAAAAGCTTTTGCCGCTTTGAACTGGGCAGTAGGGGAGATGGAGCAAAGATATAAAAAGTTAGCCAAAGAAGGTTCAAGAAATATTGATGCTTATAACAAAAAAGCTTCTGAAAATATGCCTTATATTGTAATCGTTGTTGATGAGTTAGCCGATCTTATGACCGTTGCCCGGGAAAGTATCGAAACTGCCATCCAGCGCCTAGCTCAGTTGTCTAGAGCAGTAGGGATTCATCTTATTCTTGCAACTCAAAGGCCTTCGGTAGATGTTATTACCGGAGTAATTAAAGCTAACTTTCCTTCGCGGATATCGTTTAAGGTATCTTCGCGGGTTGATTCACGCACAGTCTTAGATTCGATGGGAGCAGAAAAACTTATCGGTAAAGGAGACCTTTTGTTTTTACAGCCCGGGGCAGTAAAACTCACCCGCGGCCAAGGATGTTTTATCGATGATCAGGATATTGGAGAGTTGGCTGACTTTTGCCGTAATCAAGGTGCGCCGATTTATGAAAAATCAATAACTGAAGAAGAAAAGAAACAGAAGATGAACTTGGGCAGCGATGAGCTTTTTGATGATGCGGTTAGATTAGTTTTACAAACCAATCAAGCTTCAGCATCGCTTTTACAAAGAAGAATGAGGGTCGGCTATACCCGGGCGGCTAGATTACTTGATTTGATGGAGCAAGAAGGAATAGTTGGGCCCTTTTGCGGATCCAAGGCACGTGATATACTAGTGGAGAAGGAAAAGTACCTAGCTGAGAAAGGATTAATATGATTGAAGAGTTATGTAAAAAAATAAAAGAAAAAAGAGAAGCTGCCGGCTACAGCGTTGAAGAGGTTGTTAAAGCAACAAAACTCCATCCTTCGGTGATAAGGGATATAGAAAATTGTAATCTAGGAAATATAACCCCAATCTATATAAAAGGTTTTATTAAAATCTATGCGTCATTTTTAGGAATTGAACTAAAAGATGAGTTAGAAGAAATAAAAGAAAAAGTCAGTTCTCAAACAAAAAAACCACCAAAGAAAAAGGAACCAGGCCAAAATCCAATCTTTAAGTTATTTAAACTAATATCTAAGAAAATAACTAAGATTCCGCCTAGGGTAAGAAAAAAAATAGTAGCTATTGCAGTTGTCTTAATTGTTTTATGGTTAGGGTTTCTGGGGATAAGATTTTCTTTTAGAAAGGTTTTAGGTTTTTTTAGAGATAGGCCAAAAGCAGAACAACAGGCGCCGGCGGAAGCTTCAGAGGAAAAGGAAGCTACAGAGCAAACCCAGGCGGATAGCCCAAAACCTGCCAATATAGGCCAGCTAGATCAGATAACTGCATCTTTGACTGTAAAAAAAGACTGTTATATAAAAGCTATCTCCGATGGAAAGGTTATCTTTGATGGTGTTTTAGATAAAGGTGAGGTTGAAACCTGGAAAGCTGATAAAGAGTTAGAGTTTAAGATCAGTGATGGTTCAGCAGTATACCTAGAAGTTGACGGCGAGCCCATTCCCAAACTTTCTTCGATACACAAGCCGATAAAAAGTTTAGTTATAAACTCTTCCGGAATTACCGTAAACAAATAGGAAAAATGGTACCGATGGACGAAAGGATGAGGGGCGAAAAGACGAAAGTATTTTTCGTCTCAGCGAAGCGATCGTCTATCGTCTATCGTCTTTCGGAACAAGGAGATAAATAAAAATGGTTAAGACCTTTTCTATAGTGACCTTAGGTTGTTTTCGCAACCGTTATGATTCAGGAGTTGTAACAAGCAGATTCCTAACCAAGAAAAACAGTTTAGTAGAACCTGATAAGATAAGTAAGAAAAATAAAGCCGATATCTTGTTAGTTAACACTTGCGGTTTTATTGATTCGGCTAAGCTCGAGTCAATTCAGGTAATCAAAGAAGCAATAGAGCTAAAAAAAGAGAAAAAAATAAAAGAAGTTTATGTTTTTGGCTGCTTGGTAGAAAGATTTAAAGATCAACTGGCAAGGCATTTCCCCCAAGTTGATAAATGGTGGGGGATAGAGAGTTTTGAAAAAAAATATAAAAAAAGAAAGTTAGAGCAAAAACCAGTAGACTTTATAAAAATATGTGAAGGTTGTATAAACCGGTGTAGTTATTGTGCAATACCTGTTATCAAAGGGCCTTTGGCCAGCCGGCCTATCCCAGAGGTTTTAAGAGAAGTCAAAAAAATAGAAAAGTCAGGAGTAAAAGAGCTAAATATAATCGGCCAAGATATTACCAGTTGGGGAAAAGACCTAGGCAAAAAACAGAATCTAGCTAATTTGTTAAAGCATATAGTTAAGACAATAAAAAAGATAAAATGGATTCGTCTTATCTATACCCATCCTAAGCATTTCAGTAATGACTTAATTGATTTAATTGCCAGCGAAGAAAAGATCTGTAACTATATAGATTTGCCGATTCAGCATATAAATAAAAGAATTCTAAAATTGATGAATCGAAAAACTACTCCTGAAGATATTATTTCTTTGATTAAAAAAATAAGGAAAAAAATACCTGATTGTGCAATCAGGACATCGGTTATAGTTGGATTTCCTACAGAAACAGAAACTGAATTTAAGCAACTGCTTGATTTTATAAAAGAGATGAACTTTCAAAAATTAGGGGCTTTTGTTTATTCACGGGAAGAAGGCACAAAGGCAGCTAAATTGCCCCAACAAGTGCATCATATGACCAAAAAGAGGCGCCTGCGCCAGGTTATGGAAGCTCAGCAAAAAGTTGCGGCTAAAGATCTAGAGAAGTTTATTGGTAAAAAGATTACTGTTTTAGTTTTAGAAAAAAGAAAAGGTTTTTATATTGGCAGAACTCAATATGATGCACCCGAAGTTGATGGGGTGGTCTTTATCAAAAGAGATAAGTTAAAGATAGGCCGATTTTATAAAGTTAAAGTTACCGATAGCCTTGAGTATGATTTAGTAGCAGAATAATGTTAGCTAACCCGGTGTCATTCTGAGGCGAAGCCGAAGAATCTCAAGCCGTTGCTGAGATCCTTCGTCCGCCTTTGGCGGACTCAGGATGACAAAAAAGGCCGGATTCAGGATGACACCGGATGGTGGAGGAAGTAGACGTCCTACTTTTGGCCATTTAGGGACACCCTACTTGTTTTTATGTAACATGAATTATTGATAATTGATAATTAAAATAGTATAATATAAAGCATTATGAATATATCTAACAAACTCACATTTTTGCGCATACTTCTTGCCTTTTTTTGTGTAGGTTTTATCTTACTTAATACCTTTACCTTCCATATTATAGCACTTTGTTTATTTATAGTTGCCTCACTTACCGATTGGCTGGATGGATATTTTGCCCGTAAGCATGATCATGCTACTGATTTAGGTAAAATTCTTGATCCGATTGCGGATAAGATTTTAATTATTGGGGTATTTGCTGCCTTTGTTGAAATTGATTTAATTAGTGTTTGGATGGTTATTGCTATTTTGTTGCGTGAGTTTATCGTAACCAGCTTACGTCTTTATAGTTTGCGCAAAGGGGTAGTTTTGGCGGCTCAAGCTTTTGGGAAACACAAAACTGCTTCTCAAATTTCCGGAGTTCTAATTATTTTTACCTTTTTACTTCTTTCTAAAACTTTTCCTCAAGCTAAAATAACTAATTTTCTCTATACCTACGGAATTCCAATTGTGATGTGGTATATTCTTATAATTACTCTTTTCTCGGGCTTCTATTATTTCTGGGTTAACAGGCAAACTATAAAGACGTTTTGATAGCGTGGGTTTCAAAGTCACCTGTCACCTGTTAACATGTGACTTGTGACATAAAACTTATGACTTTTATTTGGGGATGAATTTGAAAAACAAAATCATTATCGGATTGGCTTCTTTATTGGGGATAGGTTTTATCCCCGGTTGCCCGGGAACAGCTGCTTCCTTGTTTGGGCTGTTGTTTGTCTGGTTGATAAAAAGCCAGGCTGCTTTTGTTTTTTTTACGGTTATTGTTTGTATTATAGCCTTTTATCTCTCTGGTAAAGCTGAAAAAATAGTTGGCCAAAAAGATCCAAAACAGATAGTAGTTGATGAATTAGCTGGAATTTCAACTACTTTTTTATTTATACCCAAGACTTTTATCTTTATTTTGCTGGGATTTTTTCTTTTTCGCCTTTTTGATATCATAAAAGTTTTTCCGGCTAACAGACTAGAGAAAAAGAAAGGTTCTTTTGGAATTGTAGGCGATGATTTGGTAGCGGGAATCTATGCCAATTTAGTTCTTCAGCTTTTAAGATTAGCTTTAAATATCTCTTGATAAATTGGGTCTTTTTGAGTTAAGGTACTTTTAAAAAGTGAAATTTTATCTACCTTAAACTTGCCTTCAACTTTTAATTGATTAATTTTTTCAGTTAACTGGTTTATATTCTTAAGGCTCTTAATTCTGGCTAAGGTTATATGAGACCTAAATTTTTTATCTTTTTTAAAACCTATCTGGTTCAATCTTTTTCTTAAAACTTCTACTAAAGCTTCTAATATTTTATCAGAGGAAAAACTGATAAAAAAGACTCTAGGTTTTTTTGGGTTGGGAAAAAAACCAAAACTTTTAAGATGAAGTTCAAAAGAGTTGTATTGGCAGCTAATATCTGCAATAATTTTTTTTATTATATCTAGTTGTTCTTGATTGATATCTCCTAAAAATTTTAAGGTAATATGCAGATTTTTGTTATTTACCCATTTAGCTTTAATTGGTAGGTCTTCTAACTTATCGGTAACTTCTTTTATTTTTGCCTTGATTTCATCAGTTAGGTTTAGGGCGATGAATGTTCGCATAGCTCAGTTTGTAGCCTTGTTCCGAAGGACGACGGACGAGAGGACGAAAAGACGAATCGTCTATCGTCTGTCATCTCTCGTCTATCGGTACAAGTGTTTATAACGACCTCAGGTATTGGTAGAGGATATCAGCTGCAAGTGTGGCAGTTTTTTTACGTACCTTGTCTCTGGTGCCAGCGATGACTGCACTGGTTACAAAAATTTCTTCTTTATTTGAAATTGCAATAAAAGTGGTTCCGACTTCTTTACCTTTTTTTGCAGTTGGGCCGGCAAAGCCGACTATAGATATTCCAATATTGCTTTTAAGTTTTTTTCTTATTTTTTCAGCTAGATAAGCTGCTATTTCCTGAGAAACTCCCTGGGTCTTTTTAAGTAATTTCTTAGGCAGTTTAAATAATTTATTTTTGCTAGCTAAAGAATAAACTACAAAAGAACCTTTGAAAACTTTCGAGCTGCCGGGAGTTTTAGTTAAAAGATAAGAAAG
>JAWOBO010000014.1:0-14965 GCA_046484225.1 Candidatus Omnitrophota bacterium
AGACAACTAAGAAGAAAAAGACAACTAAAAAGAAAGCAGCAAAAAAGAAAAAGACAACCAAGAAAAAGACAACTAGAAAAAAGAAGACAACTAAAAAGAAAAAGAAGTAAAAGTTAAGTTTTAACTTCTTAAGATAAAATAATACCCCGTGTTAAAAAACACGGGGTATTATTTTTGCCCTCCCACAGACGTCCTCCAAAGGTACACCCTACCATATTAATTCCCTAAGAAGATTGAATTAGGGGGGGGGACGTTTCCCTCGTTTATAACCTTTTGTTAGCCAACGGGTTATAGACTGGCATTTTCCGGTTGTTTCCGGAAAACATTGCTTTATAACTTCTTTATCTGCAGTAACTTATAACAGAGGGAAACGTCCCCTCCTACTACGGCTGGAATATTCTTTTATCTTATATTTTCTATGGTATAATTTGGATTAAGTTAGGGTTTGTCTGTTATTTGCTAACTTTCTGAAAATAAAGAGGTTATTTAGTGTTTACCGGCATAATAAAAGAAGTTGGATCTGTTGCAAAACTTATAAAGAGAGGAAAAATCTCTCGATTAGAAATAGCTTCTCAGTTAGTTTATAAAGAGGCAAAGGTATCAGATAGTATCGCCGTAGACGGGGTTTGTCTTACTGTAGTTGAAAAAGATAAATCAAAACTTATCTTTGATGTAGCAGCTTCAACTTTATCTGATACAAATATTAAATTTTTTAAAAATAAAGAATCGGTTAACCTGGAACCGGCCCTAGAAGTCGGAGATAAGTTAGGCGGCCATTTTGTCTTAGGCCACATTGATTCGGTGTTAAAGATAAAAAGAGTTACCGATAAAGGTGGTTACCGGGAGTTTGAAATATATCTGTCAAATAAAAATAAAGACAAATTAGTTGAAAAAGGTTCAATCGCTTTAGATGGTATTTCTTTAACTGTTAAAAAAGTTTTCCCAACTTCATTTATTTTAGACATTATTCCTTTTACTTACAATAATACAAACCTAAAGTTTAGAAAAGCTGGTCACTGGCTTAACGTTGAATTTGATTATTTGCTTAAGAAAGATGATAATCGTTCCGAAGGATGAGGGACGACGGACGAAAGGACGAAATCGTCTGTCGTCTTAGCGAAGCAGCCGTCTATCGTCTTTCGGTACAGTGCTCAAAGAAAGCACGGGAGGTAGCGCAGTTTGGCAGCGCGCTGCGTTCGGGTCGCAGAGGTCGCGGGTTCGAATCCCGCCCTCCCGATACTATTTTTGTAAAACAAAAATAGTGGAGCAATTGAGCATTAGAAAATTGGACAATAGAAAAAGTTCAATTGCGGTCTATTGTTCAAATGCTCTATTGTTCAAAAACATTAAAAGCTACTTTTTGTCTTTAACAGAGGAAACGCCTCCTACTATGAAAATAGTTGAAAAATAATAGCTCTAAGATATACTATTATAATCTTTTAATATTATAAAATACAATAAATACAGAAAAACATAACTATGAGTTCATATCTTGGAATTGATTGGGGCGGTACATATATAAAGGCCGGTATTATAGACTCAAAAGGTAAGATACTGGCTAAAAAGATATATTCTTCCACTAAATTAAAGGAAAATAAATTTTTTATTTCTGAAATAGTTTCTTTATTGGATGATTTTAAAAAATATAAAGTTAAGGCAATAGGAATTGGAGCTCCGGGGCTTGTTAATATAGAAAAGGGTTCTATATATTATCTTCCTAATATAGCTGGTTGGAAAAACTTTCCTTTAAAAAAATCTTTAGAGAAAAAAGTTAAAATTCCTGTATCAGTCGATAATGATGCTAATGTCTTTGCTTTGGCTGAGGCCCGGTTGGGGGCCGGTAAAGGCCTAAGCAGAGCAATTTTTCTTACTCTGGGAACAGGCTTGGGTAGTTCAGTTATCTTTGATAAACAAATTTTGCGAAGAAAAAGCAGCGCTTTGGAGCTAGGCCATTTTCCAATAAGCTTAAAGAAAAATCGCTGTGGATGTGGTAACTACGGCTGCATTGAAACCTTTGTCGGAAATAGTTATTTAGTTAAAAGATATAATAAGTTAGCAGCTAAAAAAAGAAAGGTAAAAGAAGTAAAAGATATCTACCAGCGCGGCCTAAAGGGTGAAAAAAATGCACTTTGTATTTGGAAGGAGTTTTCTTTTTATCTCGGCCGCTTTTTAGCCGGGATAGTAAATATTTTTAATCCCCAGGCAATAATTTTAGGCGGCGGGGTCTCTGGTGCTTACAAGTTATTTAGGCCCTATCTGCTTTCGGTTATAAAAGAACAAGCAATGTGGCCCAATCTAGAAGGCTTGAAGATAAAGAAAGCAAAACTAAAGAATTCAGGCATAATTGGTGCAGGATTGCTAGCCAAAGAAAGTTTAGCAGTTAGGAAAGATTAAGTTATCTGTGTATATCTTTTTTTATCTGTGTGAATCTTATTTCATATTAAGGAGGTTAAATAATGAAACTATTTATCGATACTGCAAATTTAGAGGATATTAAAAAAGCCCACTCTTACGGAGTTTTAGATGGAGTTACCACCAATCCGACTCTTTTATCTAAAGAAGGCAGTGAACCTATCGATCAGCTTAAAAAAATAGTTGAAGTAGTTAAAGGGCCGGTTAGTGCCGAAGTTACCAGTCTAGAAAAGGATGGTATGGTTAAAGAAGCAAAAGAGTTAGCCAAGATTGCTTCCAATATAGTGGTTAAAGTGCCTTGCACAACTGAAGGCCTTGCAGCAACAAAAGAACTTTCTTTAGTTGGAATAAAAACAAACCTTACTCTTTGTTTTTCTGCTTCTCAAGCATTGTTGGTAGCCAAAGCTGGAGCAACTTTTGTTTCTCCTTTTGTTGGCAGGCTTGATGATATCTCCTCTGAAGGAATGGATTTAGTTTCTGATATCAAAATGATTTATAATAACTTTGCAATTGACACCGAAATCATAGTTGCTTCAATCAGGCATCCGATTCATTTTCTTGATGCAGCTAGAATTGGTGCAGATATTGCCACTGTTCCTTTTGCAGTTATTGAAAAATTGATGAAGCATCCGCTTACCGACATCGGTATTGAAAGATTTTTAGCTGACTGGGATAAATTAAATAAAAATTTAGGTAAGAAATAAATTTTAGTTATAAATAGATTATTTTTTCTTTATATGATAAAATAAAAACGATTTAATAAAACTTAGCATATGAAAATAAAGCCGATACAGCTTTTTTCTTTAATTTGTCTTATTTTTATCTTTTTTTGCCTGCCTATTTACGCTCAAGGCCAAAAACTTCCCGTTACAATTAATGCTGATCAAATTAACTATCTTCAGCAGAAGGGCCAGATAGTAGCCGAAGGTAATGTCACTATGGAATATAAAGGTGTTAAAATCTATTGCGATAAAGCCACCTATGATGCTCAAAATAATAAAGCCCACATTATCGGTGATGTAAAGATAGAAAGAGATGGCTCCACAGCTTTCGGCCAGGATGTAACTTATGACTTTAATACTATGAAAGCTGATATAGAAAAAGTAAAGATAAGCCAACCACCTATCTATGGAACTGCCGATCAGATTAAAAAAGAAGATGAGGGCAAAAAAGATAAATATGTATTAAATAGAGGCTATGTCACAACCTGTGACCTAGAAGACCCACACTATAAGTTAGTTGCTAAAAAGGTATTTGTTTATCCGGATGAGAAAGTGGTAGCTAAGAATATGATACTTAAGATAGGGGATTTTCCTATTTTTTATATTCCCTACTTTTCTCAAAGCTTAGAAGATAGATCTTTTCCCTTTGAGATAGTTCCGGGTAAAAGCGGTGAGTGGGGTTACTACATACTCAGCCGTTATCGTTATAATCTAGACAATCGAAATAAAGGTAAAGTTAGCCTTGATTGGTATCAAGATAGAGGAATAGGGGTAGGTATAAATCATAAGCTTAAGACTAAATATTATGGAGAAGCTTTAATTAAATATTACACAATTCAAGATACATTGTATAAGTTAGAAAATAGATCAGATCTTTTTGATCAGTATCCGGAAAGAGAAGATGATTCTAACTTTGAAGATGATCGTTATAAGGCCCAGTTTTCTTATGATTGGCAGCCTACAGATAGGCTTTCTGTAACCAGTGAGTTTCATAAGTTTTCTGATAAATATTTTATGAAAGATTTTTTCCAAAGAGAACATGATATAGAACCGGAGCCGGAAAGTTACTTGCTTACTACTTATTCTTTTGATAATTCAAGTCTTTCTTTGTTTGCTCAAAAAAGAGTAAATCGTTTTTTTGATGAAACTGAATATTTGCCTCAGCTAGAATATAACTTCTTCCGTCAAAAGTTAGGTAAAAGCAACTTTTATTTTGAATCAATTGATAAGCTAGGTAATCTAAGAGAGACTACAGCAGATTCCGGCGAGACTAATGACGCTTTCCGAATTTATTCTGAAAATATATTAAGTTACCAAGATAGAATCGGTTGGCTTTCAATTAATCCTTATGCCGGAGCCTATACTGCCTACTATTCACGTAATAGATTTGGCGAAGATGATATTTTTAGAGTAGCACCGACTATGGGGGTAACTTTAAATACAAAACTGTATAAAGATTTAGATAAATCTTTTACCTTTTTTGGCCAAGAAGTTGATAAGATGCGCCACATTGTAACTCCGGAAGTTGAGTATACCTATATTCATGACCCAACTGTATCAAATGAAAATTTATATGAATTTGACCAAGAAGATGATATAGAACGTAAAGAAAGCATTATCTTTCGCCTTAAAAATAAACTACAGGCAAAGAATGAGCAAAGAACCTGGGACTTTTTATATTTTTCACCATCAGTTGAATACCGGATAAATGAGGAAGGGGGAATAGGCAGCCATTTTGATAATGTTAAGGCTGACTTGGAAATATACCCAATAAAAAATATATCCTTTAACTCTGATGCAGAGTATGATTTTACCCAAGACGCATTTAAAGAAGTTAATGCAGATCTTAACTTTCATAGCCAAGAGACCGTACCAATTCAATATGAAGATGAAATAAAAGATGAATCGAGATATTCAGTAGCTTTAGGGCATCGCTACTATAAAGGAGAGGATTCACAAGGGACATTGAATTTTACCTATAACCTGACCCCTAAACTACAATTTAGAAACTATATTCGTTATGAATATTCAACCGGTGATTTTGAAAAACAGGAATATGCTTTAAGGGTTGACCTCCATTGTTGGTGGATGGATATAGGCGTAGACCTAGACCGTCAAGATGAGGGCGGAAAAGACCTAACTTTTTGGCTAGCCTTTAGGCTTAAAGCCTATCCGGATATAAATGTAGGCTTTGACCAAACCTTTGACGGCGCAAAATCTTCTTACTAAAAAATGACAAAGAAAACTAAAAAATATAACATTTGTATAGTTGGGGCGGGCCACGTTGGCTTAGTTGCTGCAGTTTGTTTTGCAAAGTTGGGCCATAAGGTGATTTGTGTTGATAATGATAAAAAAAGAATAGAAAAACTTCGCAAAAATAAACCTATTTTTTATGAACCGGAATTAGAGAGTTTATTAAAAAAAGAAAAGAAAAATAAAAATCTCTGGTTTTCTCTATCTTTACCTTCTTCGGTAAAAAAATCAGAAGTTATCTTCATTGCAGTAGGGACGCCGCCTTTGGCAGATGGCTCCGCTGACTTAACTGCAATTGAAGTTGTGGCTCGTACTATCGCTAAGAATTTAAATTCTTATAAGTTGATTGTTGAAAAATCAACAGTTCCGGTCCAAACTGGCCAAAAAGTTAAAGAAGTTATAAATCGTTATAAAAAAAATAGCGTTTCTTTTGATGTTGCCTCAAATCCTGAATTCTTAAGAGAAGGAAAAGCTATTTATGACTTTTTTTATCCTGACAGAATAGTGCTTGGAGTTGAATCAAAACGAGCCGAAAAAGTATTAAAAGATATTTACCGTAACCTAAAAGCAAAAGTTGTTGTAACTGATATTGCTGCGGCAGAAATTATAAAACACGCATCTAATTCATTCTTAGCAACTAAAATTTCTTTTGTGAATGCAGTAGCACAAATTTGTGATAAAGCCGGAGCTGATGTTGAAAGTGTTGCCGAAGCAATGGGCCTAGATAAAAGAATAGGAAGAAGTTTCTTAAATGCGGGAGTTGGCTTTGGCGGATTTTGTTTTCCCAAAGATGTGGAAGCTTTTGTTTTTATTGCGAAAAAATTAGGTTATGAATTTAATTTATTAAAAGAGGTAAAAACAATAAATCAAAAACAACCTGGGTATTTAGTAGAAAAGATTAAGGAGCATCTTTGGATTTTAAAAAACAAAAAGATAGCTGTGTTAGGACTTTCTTTTAAACCGGATACAGACGATATGCGTTTTGCGCCTTCGGTATCTGTGATAAATCAATTAGTTGATGCAGGAGCGACTGTAAGGCTTTATGATCCTCAAGGGATGGATGAAGCAAAAAAAGTATTAAAAAAATCAGCAAAAATTAAATTTGCCAAAAATCCTTATTTAGCTGCTAAAGGTGTTGATTGTTTATGTGTTTTAACTGAATGGAAGCAATTTAAGGAATTAGATTTAAAAAAGATAAAAAAACAAATGCATTATCCTCTCATAGCAGATGGCCGAAATATTTTTAATAAAAATAAATTATCTAAGTTAGGATTTTCCTACATTGGAATTGGCCGCTGATAAAGTTCATAGTCCAGAGTCGATAGTCCACAATTAAAATGAATAATTTTAGAGAATTAAAAGAAAGGATAGAAAAAAAGAAGGCGAAGATTTGTATAGTTGGGCTAGGTTATGTAGGCCTTCCTTTGGCAGTAAATTTTGCTAAGAAGGGTTTTTTTGTCTATGGTTATGACAACAACTCTTCTCGGATAAACCGTCTTAAAAAAGGGAAAAAATATATTGCCGATGTAGACCCTAAGCAAGTATTAAAAATAATCGATAAAAATAAATTTTTGCCGACTACTAATGAAAAGGTTATAAAAGAGTCTGATATAATAATGATTTGTGTTCCTACTCCTTTGCGTAAAGTTAAAATACCGGATATATCTTTTGTCAAGGCCGCTGCTAAAACTATTAAGAATAATTTGAAGCCGAGCCAGTTGATTATCTTAGAAAGCACCTCTTATCCCAGGACTACCAGGGAAGTTGTTTTGCCGGAGTTAAAAAAGAGCAAATTGGAAGAAGAGAAGGATTTCTTTTTGTGTTTTTCTCCCGAAAGAGTAAATCCCGGCGACAAAAAACATCCTATAACAAAAATACCCAAATTAGTAGGTGGGATATCTTCTAAATCAACCCGATTAGCCAAAAGTCTTTATTCGAAAATAATAAAGGAAGTTTATTCTGTATCCAGCCCGGAGGTGGCTGAAACCTCCAAACTACTTGAAAATACCTATCGGTTGGTCAATATTGCCTTGGTTTCAGAATTTACTATGGTGGCCGAAAAATTAGGGATAAACATCTGGGAAGTAATCGAGGCAGCTAAAACCAAACCGTTTGGTTTTACACCTTTTTATCCCGGCCCGGGTATCGGCGGGCATTGTATTTCTACGGATCCAAGATTTTTATCCTGGAAATCAAAAAAATTAGGTTTCAAAACAAAGATGGTAGATTTAGCCTCCTATATTGATCATTTTATGCCCGAATATGTAATTAAAAGAGTAAATAAAGCCTTAGGGAGAAAAAAAATAGAGAATTCTAAGATTTTAATTTTAGGAGTAACTTATAAAAAAGATGTAAAAGATTTAAGGGAGTCTCCTGCTTTAGATATAATTGAAGGGTTTCAAAAAAGAAAGGCAAAAGTTGCTTATTTCGATCCCCTGATTCCCTATCTTAAAGTTAACAAAATTGACCTAAGATGTTCTTCGATTGGTGCAAAGAAGCTAAAAAAGTATGATTGTGTAGTGGTGGTTACCAACCATACAAAAGTTGATTATCAAAGGATTAGAAAGAATGCAAAGCTAATATTCGATACTCGCAATATCTATAAAAAGAATTATAAAAATATAGTGAGGTTATAATTATGCGCGGAATAGTTTTAGCTGGAGGTAGAGCCAGCCGCCTTTATCCTGTAACTAAAGGAGTAACTAAACATCTTTTAGCGGTTTATGATAAACCTTTAATTTATTATTCTTTATCTGCGCTTTTTCTTGCCGGCATAAAAGAGATTTTGGTTATTTCAAGGTCAGAGGATCTTTCCGCTTTCAAAGCTCTTTTAGGAGACGGTTCTGATTTTGGGGTCAAATTTTCTTATGCGATTCAAAACTGGCCAAAGGGAATTGCAGAAAGTTTTTTGATCGGAAAAGATTTTATTGGAGATGATTCAGTTTGTTTGGTTTTAGGAGATAATATTTTTTATGGCCACGGGTTAACTAAAACTTTAGAAAAAGCTTCCGGGTTAGAAGAAGGAGCAAAAATTTTTGGGTATTTGGTAAAAAATCCTAGTCGTTATGGAGTAATTAAGTTTGATAAAAATAAAAGGCCGGTTTCTATAATTGAGAAACCAAAAAATCCTCCTTCTGATTGTGCAGTAAGCGGTATATATTTTTATGATAATCAGGTAACCGAAATTGCTAAAGAAATAAAACCTTCAGGCAGAGGTGAATTAGAAATTACTGATATAAATAATATTTATTTAAAACAGAAAAAATTGGAGGTTAAGATTTTAGGTAGAGGTTATGCGTGGCTTGATACCGGTACCCCCGATTCTTTAATAGATGCATCTATTTTTGTTAAAACCATTGAAGAACGCCAAGGTTATAAGATAGGTTGTCTTGAAGAAATAGCATATCGAAAAGGCTATATAGGCAAAAAGAAGCTTTTAAAATTAGCTGATAATTTAAACGATTCTTATAAAATCTACCTAAAGGATATTGCTGAAAGTGAATAAAAATATACTTGTGTTCGGTAAAGGTTTTATCGGCAAAAGAATAAAAGAATCTCTGGATTGTGCTATTACCGAAAAAAGAATCAATAGTTTTTCCGATGTAGTTGGCCAATTAGATAAATTCAAACCCAAAATTATTATAAATTGTATTGGCTATACCGGCAAAAACAATGTTGATGATTGCGAGCAAAATAAAGATAAAACCCTTTTTGCCAATACCTATATTCCTCTTCTTTTTGCTGAAAGTGCTTTGCGGAAAAATATCAAACTTATTCATATCAGTAGCGGCTGCATTTATCACTTTGATTATAAAAAAGATAAGCCTATTGTCGAATCAGATCAACCTAATTTTTTTGATCTTTATTATTCCCGCAGCAAAATCTATGCTGAAAAAACTTTAACTACTCTTTTTAAAAAAGCAAATGTTTTAATCCCCAGAATAAGAATTCCTTTAGATAATAGGCCTCATCCAAAAAACATTCTCACTAAACTTCTGTCTTTTGAAAAAATAGTTGATGTTCCAAATTCGGTAACTTATCTTCCTGATTTTATGGAAATGCTTAAACATTTGATAAAAATCGATGCTAAGGGAGTTTACAATACTGTAAATAAAGGATCCCTAAGATATCCTCAGCTTCTAGAGGTATATAAAAAGTATAAACCCGATTATCAATATCAAACTATGGATGCAGAAGATTTAAATAAAACAAGAACAAACTTAATTTTATCCACTAAAAAATTAGAAGAGGCTGGATTTAAAGTAAAAGATATTCACGAGGTTTTATCTGAATGCGTAAAAGAATACCTAAAATCCTAATAACTGGAGGAGCTGGCTTTATTGGCAGTCATTTTGTAAAAGAAGCTGTTAGTAAGGGTTTTAAAGTAGTAGTTGTTGATAAGTTAAGTTATTGTGCTGATCTCAAGCGCTTGGAAAGCATAAAGGGAAAATATAAGTTTTATAAAACAGATATTTGCAAAAAGTTAGAAATTGAATCTATTTTTGCTAGAGAAAAGCCTGACTATGTGGTTAATTTTGCCGCTGAAAGCCATGTAGATAGAAGTATCCAGTCTTCTGGGGTATGTGTTAAGACCAATGTCTTAGGTACTCATGTTTTATTGGATTGTGCCAAAATGTATAAAGTAAAAAAATTTATTCATACTTCTACTGATGAGGTGTATGGTCAAATAGAAAAAGGTAAGTTTAGAGAAACTGATTCTCTACAGCCCCGCTCTCCTTATTCAGCTTCAAAAGCAGCTGCAGATTGTCTAGTTAAATCTTATGTTAGTACCTATAATTTTCCGGCTATAATTGTAAGGCCTTCTAATAATTATGGTCCTTGGCAGTATCCGGAAAAATTTATGCCGGTAGTTATTTATAAAGCTTTAGCCGGAGAGAGGGTTCCTGTATACGGCAGAGGCAAAAACAAAAGGGAGTGGTTGTATGTCCTAGATTGTGTTAAAGCTATTAGTCTAATTTTGGATAAGGGAAAAATTGGTCAAATATATAATGTCGGCAGTAGAGAAGAAAAAGAAAATAAAGAAGTAGCTGAAGACGTATTAAAAAAGATAGGAAAACCAGAAAACTTAATCCAATTTGTAAAAGACAGGCCTGGTCATGATTTCCGTTATTCTCTTAATTGTGATAAAATTAAAAAGTTAGGCTGGAAGTCTAATAATACTTTTAATCAGGGGCTGGATAAAACCATTGGTTGGTATCAAGGCAATCAAAAATGGCTTAATCGAAAAGCTAAATCGTTAAAAAGTTATTGGAAAAAAGTTTATAAGCCATAATTGCATAAAAAGCATTTAATTAATCAAGGAGCAAATACTATGAGCAATAAACTAAGTTTATCCCCCGAAGCCTTGGCGAAGGGGGAAGCCAAGAGCATTCTTGTTACCGGTGGGGCGGGGTTTATTGGTTCCCATATTGTAGATAGATTAGTTAAGTTGGGAGCCCAAGTTACTGTTTTAGATAACCTTATTACCGGAAAAGTAGAAAATATAAAAGATAATCTAGAAAAAATAAAATTTATTAAAAAAGATTTAACTGATGACAGAGCTTTAGAGGAATCCTTAGAAGGTGTTGATTTAATTTGTCATCAGGCGGCTTTACGCAGCGTGCCTAAATCAGTTGAGAAGCCCCTTGAATTTCATGAGGTCAATGTTACGGGAACCTTAAAGCTGTTTTTAAAGGCCAAAGAAAAAGGGATAAAAAGAATAGTTTTTGCCTCAAGTAGTTCAGTTTACGGGGAGCGGATTGATTTTCCTGAAAAAGAGTCTGATTTAGCTCAGCCTGTTTCTCCTTATGCTGCTACAAAACTTATGGATGAGCATTACGGGTCTCTTTTTAGCAAGCTTTATGGAGTTGATATAGTTAGCTTGCGTTATTTTAATGTTTTTGGGCCGCGCCAGTCGCTTGAGAGCCGTTATGCAGTAGTTGTTCCTAAATTTATAACATCTTTACTCGGGGATGAAAGTCCTCCGATTTATGGCGATGGCCAACAAGAAAGAGATTTCACCTATATTGACAATGTAGTAGACGCAAATATTTTAGCCTTATCTAAAGACGGTTTAGGCGGAGAAGTTTTTAATGTAGCCGCAGGCAGGCCTTATTCGGTAAACCAGCTTTTTAAAATTATTCAAAAGCTAACAGCTAAAAATATTGAACCAACTTATTCAGAGCCTCGTCCCGGAGATGTCAGAAAAACTTATGCAGATATAACTAAAGCAAAGGAAAAACTAGGCTGGCAATCGAAAGTTAATTTTAAACAAGGCTTAGAAAAGACTGTTAATTGGTTTAGGGATAGTATCGAGTCGTGAGTATTGTGTATCGAGAAAAAGAAATAAACATGATACTTGGAACTCGATACTCGATACGCAATACGCGATACTAAATAAGGGAGATGAGCATGAAGAAGGCACTAATTACAGGAATTACCGGCCAAGACGGTTCATATTTGGCCGAATTGCTTTTATCAAAAGGTTATGAAGTTCACGGGGTTATCAGAAGAGCTTCAACCTTTAATACCGAAAGAATAGACCATATCTATGTTGACCCTCATAATCCTAAAGCAAAATTATTTTTGCATTACGGCGATTTGTCCAGCTTTGAACAGACTTCATATATTATAAATAACGTTTCTCCTGATGAAGTGTATAATCTTGGAGCTCAAAGCCATGTTAAGGTAAGTTTTGATATGCCCGAATATACCGGAAATATAACCGGCCTGGGTACAACCAGAATTTTAGAAGCAATCAGAATTAGCAGAAAGAAAATTAAGTTTTATCAAGCCTCAAGTAGCGAAATGTTTGGGGCTACACCTGCGCCTCAAAATGAAAATACTCCCTTTTCTCCCCGCAGCCCTTATGCAGCTGCAAAAGCTTACGCTCATTTTATGACTGTAAACTATCGCCAGGGTTATGATATTTTTGCTTCAAACGGAATACTCTTCAATCACGAATCAGCTCGCCGCGGAGAGACTTTTGTAACTAGAAAGATTACTCGCGCTGTAGCTAATATTTTAGCAAAAAAACAAGATAAATTATATTTAGGTAATTTATCTTCCAAAAGAGACTGGGGATATGCTCCTGAATATGTTGAGGCAATGTATGAGATCTTACAGAAAGGAAAAGCTGATAGTTATGTTATCGGAACCGGCCAGTCACACAGTGTCAAAGATTTTTTGCAAGAAGTATTTAAATATGCCGGCTTGGATATTAAAAAACACCTAAAAATAGACAAAAGATATTTTCGTCCCACCGATGTTAAAAATTTATTAGCAGATTCGAAAAAAGCAAAAAAAGAATTAAAATGGAAGCCAAAGATTAATTTATCTGATTTGGCAAAGATTATGCTTGATGCGGATATGCGGTCTGCTGGTATTGAAGCTATTGGAGAGGGAGATAAAATTTTAGCTAAAAAATTTCCTAATCGTTGGTGGAAGAAAGACTAATTGGCTCATAGCTCATAGCCAATGGCTCATAGAGAAAAGAAATGATGGATTATAAACTAAGCAATAAGAATATTACTGTAACTGGTGGCAAGGGTTTTTTGGGTTCTTATGTTTTGGCAGAGCTCCAGAAAAATAATTGTAAGAATATTTTTATTCCCGACGAAAAGGATTATGATCTCACTAATTTAGAGGCAGTGAGGCAAATGTATAAAGATGCTGATCCGGACATTGTCATTCATTTAGCGGCAAAGGTCGGTGGAATTGGAGCCAACCGAGCTAAGCCAGGTGAATTTTTTTATGACAATGCAATTATGGGCCTACAATTGATTGAAGAAGCTAGAAAAAATGGTATTCAGAAATTTGTCACTTTAGGCACTATTTGTTGTTATCCAAAATTTACTCCCGTTCCCTTTAAAGAAGAAAATTTATGGGATGGCTATCCGGAAGAAACCAACGCCCCTTATGGACTAGCAAAGAAGATGCTTTTAGTTCAGTCGCAAAGCTATCGCGCTCAGTATGATTTTAATTCCATATATCTGATGCCGGTTAATCTTTATGGGCCTAGAGATAATTTCAATCCTCAGAGTTCGCATGTGATTCCGGCTTTAATCAAAAAATGTATTGATGCCAAAGAACAAGGGAAAAAGGAAATTGTTGTCTGGGGCTCAGGTGCACCCACTAGGGAGTTTCTCTATGCAGGAGATGCGGCAAGAGGGATAATTGAAGCTACCAAAAAATATAATAAATCGGATCCAGTTAATCTAGGGGCGGGATTTGAAATTTCAATTAAAGACTTAGTTGATTTGATTGCAAAATTAACCGGTTTTACTGGTAAAATTATCTGGGATAAAACAAGGCCAGATGGCCAACCCCGGCGTAGGCTAGATACTCAAAAAGCTGATCAGAAATTTGGCTTTAAAGCAGAAATGCCCTTTGAGGAAGGATTAAAAAAAACTATTGATTGGTATAAGAATAAGAGGCAGGGAGAAAAATGAAGATATTAATTACCGGGGGAGCAGGATTTATTGGGTCGCATTTGTGTAAGCTGTTCGTTGAAAGAGGGGAGCAGGTAATTTGTGTAGACAATCTTATTACGGGATTTAAAAAAAATATAGAAAATTTAATCAACAACGATAACTTTAAGTTTATCGAGCATGATATTTCAAAACCTTTTTATCTTGAGGATAAAATTGACTGGGTTTTTCATTTTGCTTCTCTTGCTTCTCCTAAGCATTACCTAAATTATCCAATTAAAACTTTAAAGTCAGGGTTGCTAGGAACCCATAATTGTTTAGGCATCGCAAAAGATAAAGAAGCAAAATTTATTTTAGCCTCAACCTCAGAAATTTATGGTGATCCATTAGTTCATCCTCAACCGGAAGAGTATTGGGGTAATGTCAGCTCAACTGGGCCAAGAAGTTGTTATGATGAGTCAAAGAGAGCAGCTGAGGCTTTAACTTATGCTTATCTGCGCAAGCATTCGGTTGATATACGAGTTGCAAGAATTTTTAATACTTATGGCCCTAATATGCATCCGGATGATGGCAGGGTAATTTCTAATTTTATTATCCAAAGCTTGGAAGGAAAAGATATAACCATCTATGGTGATGGTTCTCAGACTCGTTCTTTTTGTTACGTTGACGATTTAGCTAGAGGTTTAATAAAACTTACCGAAGTTGATTATACAGCTCCGGTTAATTTAGGAAACCCTGAAGAATTTACGATTAAACAATTAGCAGATATAGTTTTAGCTGAAACTAATTCTAGTTCCCAGATTAAGAGATTACCTTTACCCGAAGACGACCCCAAAAGAAGAAAACCGGATATTTCGAAAGCTAAAAAGTTACTAGACTGGCAACCAACTATCTCACTCGAAGATGGCCTGCAGAAAACAATAGATTACTTTAAATCAGTATTGAGTATTGAGTCGTGAGTATCGCGTTTTTATGAATACTCAATACTCGATACACAATACGCAATACTAAATTATGAAAGTACCCTTATTAAACTTAAAACCTCAGTATAAATATTTAAGAAAAGACTGCCCCCTTGCCAAACCGGCGCGCGAACGCTCTTTTGGCATCACAGGCCGGCATTTCAGGCCAGCGGAGGCAGCGATGATC
>JAWOBO010000049.1:0-24567 GCA_046484225.1 Candidatus Omnitrophota bacterium
TTAGATGAAACTTCATTTGAGTCTGATGCCTGCATATTGCCGGGCGGAATGCCCGGGGCAGAAAATTTAGCTAAATCAGAATCAGTTAAAAAACTGCTCCTTTGTCTAAACAACCAAGAAAAAACTATTGCCGCAATTTGCGCTTCCCCGGCAGTTGTACTGGCTCCTTTGGGAATACTTGATAACAAAACTGCTACCTGCTATCCCGGTATGGAAAAAAGTTTTTCTAATTCAACCATTTATAAAAACCAAAAAGTAGTGATCGATAAAAATATTATAACCAGCCAAGGCCCGGCCACTGCTTTAAAATTTGCTTTAGAAATAGTCGAACAACTGGCAGGAAAAGAGATAGCAAATAAAGTAGCAAGAGCGACTTTATTAAGCTAAACAAATTTCTTATATAAATTCAAGAGCAAATCGCTTACATGCTTTTTAGTAAAACGAGCCTCAATCATCTTTCGGCCGGTATTGCCAAGACGTTCTCTGATTGACTCCTCCTCAAGCAAGGTAGTAATCCGTGAAGCTAATTCTTCAAAATCCCTTATCGGGATTACAAAACCATTTACTCCATCACTTACAATTTCCGGCATCCCTCCAGCTCTGGTTACTACCATCGGTTTGCTTGATGCCATAGCCTCAAGCATCGTCAGGCCAAAGGGCTCAGAGACACTGGATGGATAAATAGCAACGTCAGAAGCTGCATACATATAAGGCATTAACCCTAAAGGATAAGAATCAATCGTTACATTATCTCTTAATTTAAAATTATCAACCAACTTTATAATGTAAGCTATATCTTTTTGTTGGCTAAGGCCCCAATCGATAATATTTTTGGTTCCGGCTAAAACAAGCATTACGTCCGGTATTCTTTCTTTAACTAAGCGCAAAGCTTTTATGGAAACATCACATCCTTTAGCTAAACCCATTCTGGCAGGATGAAAAAAGACTTTCCTCCCTTTTAGTTGTGGATATTTATTATAAGCTTTTTTTGGATTGATATTTGGCCTAAACATCTTTTCATCAATACCATGATGGATGGTAGTTGTATTCCTATGATTACAGCCAAGGCCAATTAGCTCTTTTTCAATAAAATGGCTCACCGCAATAATATGATCCCATTTAATATTTGTAGACAACTCCCAACATAATAAATCATCCCAGATATTATGAGCAGTAAGTAAAAGTGGGATACCTTTTTTTTGAGCCATTTCTTCCAAAATAGAAATATGAATTTTACTAAAATAATGCATATTATGAGTATGTAAGATATCTGGCTTATAATTATCAATAAATTCTGTAAAGACCCGAGTGACTTCCTTCTCAATTCCTTCTAGCCCTCTTCTGGTCAACCAATTTAAATCCATTATCGGTTCCCTAACTACATTAACTCCTTTAAAATCTTCTAATCCCTTATGGCCTTCAGCACTGGCTGTTAAAAGGCTTACTTTGTAGCCACGCTGAGCCATAAAAGGTAAAATTATGGTTAAATGTGTTTCTACTCCTCCAATTATAGGAGGAAAGCCCCAATGTAAATGTGCAATATTATATTTTCTTTTAATCATCACCACCTCCTATTAAAAATGAACTCATTCAGCAAAGTGCCTTTTAGTAATACTTTTCTGAAAGCGGTATTTTCCGTACTCGTCTTTTTGCTTCAAAATTATAAAATCTATTTGCATTAATTTGATGAGTTTTTCCAAAAACTATAACTTTTAACTTTTTTTTATTTTTAGAATGAGCTTTTAATTTGACTTCTTTATTGCTAACTTGAAATTCCCACTTTATTTTCTTAAACAGTAACTTAAATTTAATCGAATCCCAAGCTAAAGGCATATAAGGAAATAGATGAAGAAGGCCTTTTTCTATTTTTACCCCGGCAAATCCATAAATAATGCATTGCCACACCCCACCTAATGAAGCGGCATGAATTCCTTCATGGGTATTGCCATGTAAATTACTAATATCAGCTCGTAAAGCTACATTAAAAAACTGGTAAGCCCGGCTCAATGCTCCAATTTCAGCTGCCATCAAAGCATGGACTGGAGCACTTAAGGAAGATTTATGTAAAGTCCTTCGCAAGTAAAACCAAAAATTACTTTCTTTGGTTCTATAATCAAAATTTTTTCCTAATAAATACAACGCCATTACAACATCGGCTTGTTTCACAAATTGAGTTTTATTGTAATCACTAACTTTAACTCCAGAAGGAAGAAGCGGGATATTATTTTCATCAAAATTAACAATTTCAATATACTTTTTTCGAGAAAAATTATCAAATTGATCAATAACTTTATTCTTTTTTATTTTAGTTACAATACCTTTAGCAATTTTTAACCACCGCTCCACTTCCTTTTCGGTTAAGTTTATTTTGGCTCTCAACCGATTGTAATTTTTTTTTCTTTTCTTGGCTTGTTTATGCAGGCTAGCTGCAGTTTCAAGGTTCCACTTAGCCATTAAATTAGTATAAGCATTGTTGTTAACTTTTTCATGAAACTCATCCGGCCCCATAATATTTAAGATCCCGAATTTTCCTTTTTTATTTTTCCTAACTCTTGAGGCCCAAAAACGAGCGCATTCAAAAATCAACTCATAACCAAAATCTTCCATAAAATCCTTATCTGCACTAATTTGAAAATACTTACAACAAGCATAAGCAATATCAGCTACTATGTGCTGTTCAAATTGATTGGTTTTGATTTTTATAACTGTGCCGTCTAAATTTTTAGCCCAGCTAGGGGTTTCTTCAGTTCCTTTGCCGGCAGATTCCCAAGGAAAAAGCGTTCCAGAATAATCTTTTTCTTTGGCTATTGCCTTGGCTTGATCAAGCCGTTTATATCGATAAAGCAACATATTTTTTGCTACTTCCGGCAATTGATAAGCATAAAAAGGAATAAGAAAAATTTCTGCATCCCAAAAGATATGGCCCCGGTAACCCTCTCCGCTTAAAGTTCTAGCCCCAATGCTCGACAACCCTTGATCAGCATGAGCACAAATTAAAAGATGATAAATATTAAACCTTACATTTTTTTGAATGTCAGCTGTACCTTCAATTAATATATCGGCCATATCCCATAAAACTTTCCACCTCTCTACATGTTTATTAATTAACATTTTAAAATTAGTTTTTAAGGCTTTTGTAAATGTTGCCTTAGACTTAACTTTATGCCTTGACAACTCTTCTCTGGTTAAAAAAGATGAAATATAGAAAATCTTTGTAAATATAATCCGTTGGTTTTTCTTTAATTTTATCTTCGATACATTTTCCTTTGCATACACTCTCTTTTTTGCCCCAATTTTATAATGAAAGCCACTATGATAAATAACATTTAGGCGCTTCTCAAGAGTTCTTACCGTTAGTGATTCAAAGGCCTGTTCTCTATTTAATTCGCGAACCGAAAAATGACGTTTATTACCTTCAGTTACAACTCCGGAGTTATAGACAGTTGAATCTATTCCTGTTTGAAATTCTAAATTTAAATCTGAATCTAGCGGAGTCAAGATTATTTGCATCACGCCTATATTTTTATTATCAGCTGAAAGAAAACGGATTGACTGATAATCATAACGCCTTTTTTTATTATCAGAATAAACGGTATGCCTGCTTAAGGTACCATTTTCAGTATTTAAAATTCTGGAATGAGAGACTACATCCATGGCGGTAATGCCAATCTTTTGGCCAAAAGCGATAAATTTAAAATAAAAAGGATTAGGAAGATTTACTAATTCAGCAACCTGTGAGGTAAATTTATCATAAAGGCCGGCTAAATAAGTACCTGGTTTTGAATCTTTTGGTTTTTCCTCCAAAACGCCACGAGAACCAATTAAGCCGTTACCTAAGCTAAATTGGCTTTCTCGAATATTTTGCAAGTTTTTTTTAAACTCACTTTCTTTGATCTGCCAAAGTTGGTCACCTGAATATTTAGAATAAAAATCTTTCATCTTCATTGTTTTAAATTATATTCTGATATACTCAGCTTAGCAATACTTATTTTGTTTCTGCCTCCGCAGACGCCCTATATTTGCCAATTTTGGTACACCCTACTAAAATTAAAAATAGTCTTGTCTTTCTTTTATGCTTTTTAAAGACTCAATTAATTTACTTGCTTCTTTTTTGTTAAGTTGATCGAGATTGTTTTTATGATAATATTTATGAACAAAATTATTTAGATGCTTTTTACCCCAATCTAGATTTTGAGCCAGCACCTTGATAAATATTTTTTGGCGAATAGTTAACCCCTTAGGCCGCGGCTGATAGTGGCGGCTTCTGACAAAGTAGTTCATTAACTTACGAAAGCCCGATCTGTCTAAATCCTTTGCGCTAGTTACTCCAGCTGCCTCTTTTAAAATTTTGCGATATTGATTATCATCTAAGCCAAGTTCTTTTTTAACAATATGAATTAAAGCCAACTTTTTCTTATCAATTTTAGCCATATTTTTTATAAACTATTTATAACTTCAATAATTCTTTGGTGGATTTTCCCGTTGGAAGCAACAATATAAGATTGCTCTAGCCTAACTTCTTCTCCTGCCTTATCACTAACCTTACCTCCTGCTTCCTCTATCAATAGCTTTCCGGCCGCAAAATCCCAAGGGCTTAACTTAAACTCCCAAAAACCAGTAGCCCGGCCCGATGCAATATAACATAAATCTAAAGCAGCTGCGCCTAAGCGCCGTATCCCCACAACTCTTTTTTGAAAAAACACCTTTATCGCTTCTAAGTTATCAATCATATCCTTGCCCCGGTCATAGTAAAAGCCGGTAATCAATAAAGACTTGTCAAAGCTATCTGCATCAGAAACTTTAATTTTTTTATCGTTTAGATAAGCTCCCTTACCGCGTTCAGCCAAAAAAAGTTCATCCCGCATCACATCATAAACAACTCCTAAAATAAGTCGATCATCTTTAGCTAAAGCAATCGAGACACAAAACATAGGAATTCCAAAAGAAAAATTATTAGTCCCGTCTAGAGGATCAACTATCCAACAATACTTTGAATCTGTCTTCTTGTATTTTCCCTCTTCAGCTAAAATATTATGATCGGGAAAATTCTTTTTGATTAACTCAACCACTTTTTTTTCAGCTTCGGTATCAGCGATTGTAATTAAATCAAACGAAGAACTTTTTTCTTTTGTTTGGGTATCCCCTTCAAAATATTTTTTGTGGATTCCTCCTGCTTGTCTGGCTGCTTCTACAGCAACTTCTTTAAAATTTAAGTTCATATGCTTCTCCTTGATTGAGTTTAGTTTACCTCAATATAATTAAGTTAACAACAAATATATACAACTTCCTCCCCACCTGCGCAAAAGGGGACGTTTCCCTCTGTTATAAGTTACTGCAGATAAAGAAGTTATAAAGCAGTGTTTTCCGGAAATAAGCGGAAAATGCCAGTTTATAACCCATTGGCTAACAAAAGGTTATAAACGAGGGAAACGTCCCCCTTCTTCTAATTGGGTTCTCCTTGCGAGCCGGGAGCGCAAGTCTGATAATTTCTGCCTCAACAAGTGAGAATGGACTTTTTGTTTTTTTATGTTAAGATAATTTCAAAAAAAGGAGGTTTAATCATGCAGAGAAAAGATAAAAAGAAAATCATTATTACCTTTATTGTTTTGATTGTTATTAACTTTGCAATTATATTTTCAAGCATTAAAAGTGGTCAAGCAGACGGTGACCCAATGTATAGATTCCAAGAAAGACAAGCCGTTACCTTCATTTCTGCTTTAACCTTAAGCCTTACCAGTTTAACCGCATTATTTATTTATCTCCTGAAGAAAAAAATACAACCTCTTTCAGAAAGAATCGGCTTTTGGTTATTTTCAGCTATCGGCTTTTTTTATTTATGTATGGATGAATATTTTATGGCTCACGAAGGCATAGATGAATGGATAGCCTCCTTGCTTGGCTACAACCTAGGTGATCTTTGCCTAGACAATTTTGTTATAGCTTTCTTTGGTATCATCGCCTTAAGCCTTTGTCTATATTTCCGAAAGGTTATATTTAAAAATAAAACAATGCTTCCCTTTTTGGCTATCGGCGGCTTGGGATTGATTGGAACTGTGATCTTTCACAGCTTTGAAAAAATCAATGTTTATTATGAAGTGGCAGAAGAATCTTTTAAACTAATAGGGGTTACTTCATTTTTTTCAGCTTACTTGGTTGCTTTTTTATCATTCCGAGACAAAATAACTATTTCTAAAACAACTACTTAAATCGTTTCCTTTTACCTTTTTTCTTAGCTCTTTCAACTAATGGTTTTCTACCTGATTGTAGTCTTTTGAAAGCATCTAAAATCTTTTCAGCTTCCTTAAAAGAAACTGTAATAAACGAAAATTTATCAAAAACACTAACATCACTTATTTTTCTCTGGTCTACCTTTGAAGCTTTTCTAATCATATCCACTATCTTGGCAGCAGTCATTTTATCTGCTTTCCCCCTAGCAATGAAAAGGCGTGTAGTTCCTTCCTTATCCACATAGGGTTCTTGAATTTTTGAATATTTATTTTTATCCAACTCTTGACCGTAAGAATACTCAATTAAAGCTGATACCACATCTATAGAATCATTTTTATCTAGAAGACCTTGAGAAAAAGATTTGTGTTTTTCGGTGTTGCTCTTATTGATTAAATCATTAATATTCTTTTTTATCCTTGACTTCCTTGAGCTGATAATATCATTAATTCCGGGAATCTTCTTTTTTTGTATATCGGTCTTTGTAATTCTTTTAATATGAATTAACTTTCTGTATTCGTCGGGAGTAACAAAGGTAACCGCGGTTCCGCTTCTTCCGGCTCTGCCGGTTCTGCCAATACGATGAACATAACTGCGTGGATCTTGAGGAAGGGAAAAGTTTATAACATGAGTTAGGTCACTTACATCAATCCCCCGAGCCGCAACATCGGTAGCCACTAAAATATTAATTCGTTTTTGCCTGAATCTATTTAGAATCCGTTCCCTTTGACTTTGGGATATATCCCCATGAAGGGCATCTGAATCATAACCGCGAGCCCCAAGTTTTTTAGCCAGCTTATCTACATTGATTTTAGTCCTACAAAAAATCAACCCGTAAAATTCAGGCTCACTGTCGATAATCCTGCATAAAGCTTCGAATTTATTAGAACTATTTACTTCAAAATATATCTGATCAGTTAAACCTACAGTCAGCTGATCTTGAGAAACTTTAATTAATTTATAGTTTTTCATATATTTTCTTGCAAGCTTAACTATAGGATTTGGCATAGTAGCTGAAAACAATAAAACTCTTCTATTTTTGCCGGCATAAGATAGTATTTCTTCTACATCTTCGATAAAACCCATATTCAACATTTCATCGGCCTCATCTAAAATAAAATAACTTACCGAAGATAAATCTAGAGTTTTTCTTAACAGATGATCTTTCACTCTCCCCGGAGTACCCACTACGATATCAACACCTTTCTTTAGCCGTTTTAATTGCAAATTTATAGATTGGCCCCCATAGATTGCAGCAATATCTAAATGATTACTTCCCTTTAGAGAATTAATCTCTTCAGCAACTTGCACTGCTAATTCTCTAGTTGGCGTCAAAATTATAGCCTGAGGAATCTTTATCTTCTTTGTGATTTTTTCAACTAAAGGCAGGCCAAAAGCTGCAGTTTTTCCGGTTCCTGTCTGAGCCTGGCCAACTATATCATAATCACCTTCTAAAAATAAAGGGATAATTTTTTCCTGGATCTTGGTCGGCTCTTCAAAACCTTTTTTTTCCAACGCCGATAAAGTATTTTTCCTTAAACCTAATTTTTTAAATTTATCTAGCATATTTCTTCTCCTTTGTTTAGATGCTAATTTGAAATTACTCTATTATAGCAGATTATCCAAAATTAGAAAAAGTTTTAAAAACACAAAGACTTGCCTCATAACAAGACAAGCCTTCCTGATTTGCTTAAATTTAAATATTAATTACCTACTTTGGCTTAAACTAAAACTTACTATCCTTTTTAAATAAATCAAAAAATGAAAAAATCAGTCCTGTATATCATCAGTTGCAGTATCAGCAGCTCCTTTTACTTTCGCGATTAATGCCTCTTTAGCTCTTTCCAGCAAATTTTTTGCTGTTTGTGAATCACTATCTAATTGATCAAGTATATACTGAGATATACTAATCGATTTTTGAAACTTTCCTGAATTATAAAAATCTTTTGCCTGATCCACTAAATAATCAACTTTTTCGCCAACAGCTTCTAAAGATTCCGCTGTTTTTAGAACGTCATTAGTTGATTTAGTCTTTGGCTGAGAACAACCGATAAAACTTAAACTTAATACCAAAAAACAAACAGTAATGGTTAAAAACCTTCCACTCATACTAGGCACCTCCTTTTAACTTTAACCCTTCTGACATATCTCACGAAGAATAAATATCAAATAAAATGTAAAAATAATATAATATGTAAACGATGTGGACAGATTTTACACCTATTAGAGAGTTAATCCTTCAACAATTTGTACTGCTAATTCTCTAGTTGGCGTCAAAATTATAGCCTGAGGAATCTTTATCTTCTTTGTGATTTTTTTAACTAGGTTAGCAAAACAAATTTAGTTTTAATTTAAATCTATTCGCTACTGCCTTGGCCTTTTCTTCTTTTTTCCATCTCTTCTGCCTTTTCTTTTGCCTTCTCTGCTTTTTCTTCTGCTTTTCTTTGCATCTTTTCCGCTTTTTCTTCTGCTTTCTCTTGAGCTCTTTTCTGCTTGCGTTCTTTTAATATCTTCTTTTTCTTTTCTTCTGATTTTCCCACTGTTGCAAACCAATCTCCAACTCGATTAAATATCGACTGTTGGCTAGCCTGTTCTTGAGCTTTAGAGCTTGCCCCCTTTTTTCCATCTTCAGCTGAAAACACAGGTGCAGAAATTGTTAAAAAAACTAACGCTGTAAAAACTAAAATTAGCTTTTTCATATTACCTCCTTTTCTATCTATTAATATTGAATTTTTACCCTTAGTAGCTAATAACTACTTTGTTCTTTTTTAAATCTTTTAGTTCTATCTCAATATCCCTATATTGAATCATTTTATCAGTTAGCCTTAGCCATTCAACTAATATTTTTTAGCACTGAGTTATCCTTAAAAAAAATGGTTAAGCTTGCTTGTTTTCTTTATTTTGATTTCCGCGGCTAAAAATAGCAAATAGTTTTTTGTTGAATCTTTCAATATACCAAAAAGCAACGGGTGTAAAAATAAAAGTAAATAGAATTGAAGCGAGCATACCCCCGATTACAACAGCACTCATCGAGGGTTTAATCGGCATAACTGAATTTATCTGCGGAGCTACCCCTAAAACGATAGCCAAAGAAGTCATAATTATAGCTCGAAACTTTTTTGATGCTCCCAGCCATAAAGCCTCAATTACCCCTGTCCCCTCTTTCATTTTAATTAAGGTATAATCTATAAGCAAAATAGAGTTATTTACTACCATTCCCACCAACATAACCATCCCCAGCATAGAAGCTATATTAATATCTTGGCCCAAGAAAAATAAGGCATAAAATACGCCAATAAATGAAGTGCCGACTGAAAGTAAGATAGGTACAGGATAGGTAAATGAGTTAAGTAAAGCCGCTAAAAGCATATAGGTTAAAATCACCGCTAAAATAAAAGCTTTGACTATTTCTCCTCCGGTCTCTCTTTGATGTTCAGCTGTACCAAAATAGCCATAGCCGTAACCATCAGGAAAATCTATTTTCTCAAACTCCTGGTCTAAAACACGTTGTACATAACCACTAGTTGATTTTGAAAGATAGCCTTCCAAACGGATAAATCTTTCTTTATCCCGATGACGAATATTTGGCAAAGCTTTAGCCTCTTTTAACTTACCTAATTCAGTAACCGGAAACATTCCCTTAGAAGAAATAATTTGTATCTGTTTTAGGTCATCAAAATCTTGGCTATAACGCTCATCTAACTCAACGTTAATATCATATTCTTGGCCTTCTTCTTTATATATATTGTTATCATTCCCATATACAGAAGCTCTAATTGTGTTTCCAATTTCAGCAGCAGTAAGGCCATGTTCTATTAACTTTTCTTGGTTGGGAAAAAACCTAATTTCTTTTTTTGGTGTCTTATATGAAGAAGTTACCGAGCGGAAAAAACCTGACTCCTGCATAATCTTTCTCATCTCCTCTGAAATCTCTATTATTTTGTTATAATTAAGGCCACCCACATTAATCGATACATCTCCCTCAATTCCTCCTCTAGCCTCTCCCCTGCGAATATTGATTTCAGCATCAGGAATTTGAGCCGTAAAAGGTATCAATTCTTGGATAATATCGGTATCAGACCGCTTTCTTTCTGTAGAAGAAATAAGATTAGCTACAACAGCTGAATTTTCTACTCCCTCTTGGCCAATACTAGTTAAAATTGATTCTACCTCCGGAATCCTTTCAACTCTTTTTTCAATATCCTTTGTTGTTTTTGTAGTCCTTTCAATAGTTGAACCTTGAGGCATAGTAACCTTTATAGTAATCATATCTTCGTCAGAATCCGGGAAAAACTCGCTACCGATATAAGGCATGATTAAAGCTAAAGAAAGAAACGCTAAAAAGACAAACATAACTGTTGACTTGGGAAAACGAAAAATTAAATCAAATATCTTTTTATACTCAGCTTTTAGCCTTTCCATCATTTTATTTACTAAATCAGCTAATTTTACAAAAGGATTAAAAACTTTACCTTTATGCCCTTTGTTTATATCCTTTTTCTTTAATAGCAAGCCGCACAACATCGGGGTAAGAGTAAATGAAGAAAGTAGTGAAAACAAAGTAGCAAATATAACCGTCAGGCCAAATGCACTCATAAATTGGCCAACAATACCGCTCATCATTGCAATCGGAGTAAAAACTACTAGATTGGTGCCGGTTGCAGCCAAAACTGCCCCTGAGACTTCTTTAGTGCCATCAATTGCAGCATGCACAGCTGTTTCTTTATCTTCAAGATGCCCTAGAACATTTTCAATAATAACAATCGCGTTTGCAATCAATGTTCCCAGCACCGTAGCTATCCCCAAAAGAGTTAAAGCATTTATAGTTAACCCAAAAGAATCCATCAAAAACAAAGCCGAAACCAACGAAGTCGGGATAACTATTGTCGAGATAAAAGTAAGGTTGATATGGCCAGTGAAAAAATAAAGAATTAAAATAGTAAAGAAAATTCCCACAATTATATTCAGATAAGTTTGATTGGTTTCGTTAACAATAAAATCAGTGGTATCTGTAGCTATCTCTAAATTTGCTCCGTCAGGCAACATTTTACGAAATTCAGGCAGGCGCCGGCGAATCTCTTTTGAAATATCGATAGCATTTCCATCGGAAACCTTATTTACCGACAACCCAACAATATTTTCCCCGTTAAAACGAGCGATTGTTTCAACATCTTTGAAGCTATCCTCTACCTCACCAATTTCACTTAAAGAAAAACGCTTTCCGTCACGGGAACTAACCAATAAATCTGAAATTTCTTGTGGATCTTGGAATTCTCCTAGGAATCGCAAAGATAGTGAGGTATCCTTTTTCTCCAGCAAGCCTCCGGGGATATTTTTATTTTTTTCTCTGATACTATTTATCACATTATAAATAGTAATATACTTCCTCTGCATCAACATCGGATCTAAAACGACATTAATTTGCCTAATTTTCCCGCCATAGACATCTACATTAGCAACACCTTCAACAGAAGAAAGTTTATCTTTAAACTTCTTGTCGGCAAATTCATATAAATTGCGTCCGTCTAATCTTTCACTGAATAAAACAAGATCCATAACCGGTTCCAGCAGCGGATCAAACTTTTCAATAACCGGCTTCTCAATATCTTCGGGCAAATCATTACGGATTGCTTCTACCTTATCTTTAACTTCAATAAACTTAATATTAACATCAGAAGACATCAGAAATTCAATAGTAATACGGCCAAAATTATCATAAGAATAACTTTTCATCTTCTTAATCTCAGGTAACTCAGAAACAGCATCTTCTATCTTATCAACCACTAAAGTTTCAACTTCTTGAGGGGTTGCCCCCGGATAGGTAGCAGTAATGGTCACTATTGGAAAATCCATATCAGGAGTTTTCTGTACCTGCAGGTTAAAGATAGAAACCACCCCTAAAACCACAAAAACTAAGATAAACATAATTGTTGTAACTGGCCGCTTTACAAAAAATTCAATCATTTTTCCTCTCCGGAAAACTCTTTATAATATTTACTTTGTCACCCTCTGAAAGTATAGTATAACCTTCTAAAACCACCAGGTCTCCTTGCGAAAGGCCAGACTGGATAATCACACCATACCCATCATGTCTAGCCACCTTAACTAATCTTTTCCTGGCTTTATTGCCCTTAACCGTCCAAACAAAACTTTGATTGTCAGCAGATCTTACAGCTTCCCGCGGCAGGCAAATTGCATCCTCCAATACCTCTGTGTTGATATAGACAACTGCCTTTGGCTTATCTTTAAATATATTCTGGTTTAATTTTACTTTCACCAGATACATTCCCACATCTAGATTTATTTCTTTAGCTACCTTAATAACTTCTCCTATGGAATTGTTATCTTTGTCGGCTTTAAAAACTGACTGCCCGGATTGTATTTTCTTTTGGACTACTTTTGGCAAATAAGCATAACCAGAATTAGTATCATCTGAGACGATTGTAATTTTTGAGAAAATATCAATATTTTCTTTACTAATTTTTTTGGCAACTACTGGTTTTCCTTTTTTTTGCCACTGGCCGGCTACGGTTTTAGTTTCAAGCTGCCTTTCGGTGGTTACTGTTTTTATTCTCACCAATACCCCTAAAATAAAAATCAGAAAAACTAAAATATATATTATTTTTCTCCTACTTATCATTTTGTTCACCGATTAATGTTAACCTTTCAATCTTGGCTAAGGTAGTATTTATATTAAAAAGCGTAACCTCTTTATTAATCTTTTCATTAGTCAGCTTCAACTCTGAATCATTTAAATCAGTTAGAGAAATCTTACCCACCTCAAGCATTTGCTGACTTAAATCAAAAGCCTCCTTTGCCAAACGAACCGCCTCTTTATTAGACTTTAAAGTCTTAAGATAGCCTCTATATTGGCTTAAGGCTTTATCTAACTCTAAAAGATAATCTTTTTTCCCTTTTTTATATTTAAGTTCGGCATTTTCTTTATCTATTCTGGCCTGGGATAGTTCTGCAGCAGTTTTACCGCTAGTCCAAATTGGAACCTTTACCTTTAGCCCGGCAACTCCGTAATCTTTCAGATAATCGCCCCCTACTTCAAAATCATTGCTACTACCTTTATGGTTCCAGGTGCTAAAAAGCGAAACCTCCGGATAAAATGCAGCCTTTTTAGCATCAATTAAATATTCTCCTTTTTCGATTGATTTTGCCAAAGCCTTTATGGCAGGTTGATTACGGTATAAAGACAAAGCCACTTTATCTTTTTTAAATCTAGGATATTTATCGGGAAATTTTTGAGATAATCTAATCTTTGCCTCAGAATTTACCCCGATTACAACTTTAAGCGTTTCCATAGCTGAATAATACTCTGTATAAGCATTATTTATTATTGGCTTGCGAGAAGCAATATCAGCAGATATTTTTATATTATCATATTTAGAAGCTCTGCCGGCAGCTGAATAGCTTCGCAGTATTTCTTCATTTTGCTTTGCATTTTTGTACGACTGTTTTGCAATTTCCAACCTTCGTTTGGCCAAACAACTACTATAATAAGCTAACTTTGTATCATAGATAACCTTTTGTTTTAAAGTTTCTTTCCCATATCGACTAACCTCTATCGCTTTTTTTGCTGCCTTAATAGCAGAAGAAACTTTTCTGAAAGTAAACACCTTTTGATTAACCGTTATCCCCGTATCCAGATTATAGTCTCCTACAGAAGCTGCAGCCGTTGTGTCAGGATACTGAAAATTATTGGACCAGCTTGCTTTGCCGGCTACTTGCGGTAAAGCCCGAGAACGTTCTTTTCTGTATTCTTCTTGGTTGCGCCTAACCTTATTAGCTTCTATTTTATAGTTTTCGCTAGCATCCAAAGCCATAGAAATTGCTTTTTTTAAATCAACTTCTATTGCCTCCTCCTGGCTCTCGTTAGCTAAAGAAAAATGGGGGGAAACAAAACTCGCACAAAGCGCAACTAAAAATAACCTTATTACCATTTTTTGCATAATTATTTTTTTACCTCAAAAGCCTTCTTAAACAAATCTAACTGGGTTTTGTATATTTTAGAAAGTTTACTAAAGTCTTCCATTTTAATAGTTAGGGGGACTCCAACTAATATTGATTTTAAAACCGTCACCATATCTTCAGTACCAATAGATTTATTAATTTGGCCTTCTTTTTTAGCTTGCTTAAGATATTTTAAGAAAAAATCATCCAAAGATTTAATTTTAATTTCTTCGATACCAAAGTATTCCGGGTAAGCATAAAATTTTTCCGCCGGAGTTAAATTTCCTTTTTGCGGCTTAACATGCTGGGAAGTAAAAACTGAAACTATTTCAAAAAACAAATATGGCTGTTGGATTGTTTCTGCAAATAGATCAAAAGATAATTCAATCAAATCTAAGGGGTTAAGCTTACTTTTTTGCTGGTTAAGTTTCCATTCAATCTTTAAAAGGCTTAAGCTCTGAAAATAACTAATTGTATCTAACTTCTGAGGAAAATAGTTATAAAAAGTGCCTTCAGAAACCTCAACTTCTTGACAAATTTCTTTTATTGAAATATCGGAAAAACGGGTTGTTTTAAGCTTTTGGATAAAAGCGTTAGCTAAGGCAATTTTGGTTTTGGCATGCTTCTTTTTTCGCAAAGAATATTTTTCTTTGGGCATAATACCTCCCTTTATCTCTGATTAAAATATAGCATACTTAAATTTTAAAGTCAACTATAATTTTATATGAAGCTTTAATTTATCAGGAAATGATCTATCTCTTTTTTAAAGAGACAATTGGTAAGAGGGGACGTTTCCCTCTGTTATAAGTCACTGCAGATAAAGGAGTTATAAAGCAGTGTTTCCCGGAGATAAGCGGAAAATGCCAGTTTATAACCCATTGGCTAACAAAAGGTTATAAACGAGGGAAACGTCCCCTTAATTCCGTCGCTTATGCTCCTCCAATGATAGGTAAAAATTTAGGGTTGTCGCACTTGTAATTACAATCTTCTTTTCTAAAGCAACAATTGCACTAATCTTTCTTCTATGTTTAAAGTAGAAAAGCCGATTTTTGACTTAATCCACTGAAAACTGTTTTTATGATAAAAAAACACATGGGTTGGATCGTTTTTGTAATACCAGTTTTTAAGATTTATCTCCTCTGAATAGAGATCAGTCATGCAAAATAATACACCCTTTGGTTTTAATAACGATCTTAGCAGTCTAAACTCTTTAGCCGGAAAATGAAAATGCTCTATCGTTTCGCAGCAAATAATAAAATCATATTTTTCTTGCAATGCCTGAGGATTATTCCAAAAAAAAGGATCATAGAGTTTAATTGAATAGCCTCTGTCCTCTAGAAGTTTAGCAGCAACCGGGCCAGTTCCTGCCCCAAAATCCAAGCCCTTTGCTTTTTTGCTAAATTTTTCCTGAACCTTTGCGGTAATCGGCTCAACAAACTTTTGATAACCAGGGTCATAGACATCATTATTATGCTCTAGGTAACGCTTTTTTTCATCTGAAGATAATATATAATCTGCAGGTGATAAGAATACAGCAGAACATCTCCGGCAGCGAAAATATTTCTTATTCAAATAATTTAAACAAAAATCTGCAGAAGAACCACACAATCGACACTTTTCTTTTTTATTCATAATATTAACTACCCCGCTAAGCTTTATCCGCTAATCCTATCACAAATAAAAAACCCTGCAACTTAATCGTTGCAGGGTTTTGTTTGCTAAATTTCTTATGCTAATTAATATTCTGCGCTTTCTGCCGGTTGACTTTCTCCTTGCTGCTCATCAAGCCAGGTAGATTCTTCCTGCTGACATCCTGTAACAGTTAGGATTCCCATGACAAACCCGACTAACAAAACAGCAGTTACTGTTTCTTTTAAAAACATCAGCATTTTGTTTTTTTTCATCACCTACCTCCCCTTGTTTATCTTTTTAATTTTAATTTTCTAAAGTCTCAAGAATTCCTTCGGCAGCCTTTATTCCTTCTTCATTTCCTTGAGAATCAAACAACTCCTTAGCTTTTTCAAGATTTTCTTCTGCTTTTGAAAGTTGATCAGTAAAAGAGTAGGCATATCCTAAATAGTAGTAAACTATACCATCATCAGGATTTTCTTCTTTGGCTTTTTGAAAATTATCAATTGCTTCCTGATATTCTTCAGCATATAGTTGCTGAACTCCTTCTTCTAAAAAGCTAGCCCCACCCTGGTCTTGAGCTGCTACATTTCCAAACAGTAAACAAGAAACCACAATAGTAAGCAATAGTTGAGTTGTAATTTTTTTCATCCTTTACCTCCTTTTTATCGTATACTCTGCATAGTTTCAGAGATACGTTGTTGTAGTTGAGAGTCGTTTTGGGCAGCTTCAAAAATTTCATTGTACCTTTCAACGCTAAGCCCCGAATTTTTAACAGCATCAACTAACTCTTCATTCATCTTTTGAACCATTTCTTGTCTTTTTGTCTGGTCCTCTACGTCAGAAAGTTTTGACTGGTATTTCTGACGAATCTCTTCAACCTTATTTTGTGCTTTAGCAAAAGCCTCCATATCCTCGTCGGACACATCAACTTGAGCCGCCTGTCCTTCAGCTTCATATCCTTGCTGTCCTTCAGCTTCATATCCTTGCTGTCCTTCAGCTTGATAGTCTTGCGACCATACTGATGCAGGCGCTAAAACCAGAGCCAAAAGAAAGAAAAAGCACAAACCGGCGCTTTTACCTAACTTTAAAACCATAAACACCTCCTTTTTAAATTAACAACTACATTAACAACTACAGTTTAAATGTACCATATAGTATCTTAAAAGACGGTTAGAAAAAAATTAAAATTTTCTAATTATTCTTGTTGGAATTATTTCAAAGGAAGGAATAAGGAAAAGGTGGAACCTTTTCCAACTTTACTTTCGACCAGGATTTCTCCCTGATGAGCTTCGGCAATTATCCGGCAAAGATAGAGCCCTAAACCGCTGCCTCTAGTATATTTATTTTTTCTGCGGTTCTTTTTTCTTTTCTTGAAAGTACGTTCAAAAATATGAGGCAAATCCTCTGCCGCTATACCTTCTCCTTGGTCCTGAATAGAAATAAGCACCCCATCATCTTTAACGGTAGTATAAATTCGCACAACACTCTCGCGGGGGCTATGGCGAATGGCATTATCGATAAGGTTGAAAAAAAGCCGCCTGAGATGTGTTTTGTCTCCCCTGATAGTCATATCCCGGCTGCCCAACTGAAGTTCAATACGAATATCTTTTACTTCCGATAGAATTTTGCTCTTTTGATAAATATCTTTTAATAATTTCGAAAGCCTTATCGGTTCTAGTTGAAAAATTTCCTTATCGTAAGCAATATTAGCAGCGATTAATAAATCATCAATAACTTGAAGCATCTTTTCTGTTTCGGCAATACTGCTTTCGATGACTGCGCGGTATTCCTCTAAAGACCGCCTCTGCCGCAACGCCATCTGGCCTTCTCCTTTAATAACGGCCAACGGGGTTTTTAATTCGTGAGCCATTTGAGCAGTCATTCCGGCCATATGCTTAAATGATGATTCCAGCCGTTCAATCATTTCATTAAAAGCATTTACAAGAGTCAGCATCTCATTATCAACCTCAGCAACTTCAACCCGATGAGACAAATCTTCATGAGTCATCCCTTGCGCAGTTTCGGCAATTTTATAAACAGGCCGAAGAATTTGATTTGCCAGTAAAAGACCAACCACACCAAACAAAACCACAATCACTACTATGCTGACTAATATACCCCATAAACGGCCTTCTAAAAATTTAGCAACAGTTACCACCGGAGTTGCAATTTGAACATAATAATGCGGTTTGTCCCGAGCCAATATCGTCATCTGAAGTGCTCTCATATCTTTACCTTCATAGGAAATATTGTCCCAGGTCGATTTAACTCTGGGGCGTTTAGTAAACATCTCATTTAATTGACTCTGAACTTCAGGAGGGATATTTTTAGTTGAAGCTAAAACTTCTCCTTTTAAAGAAAGAATTAAAATATAATCCTCATCCAAACCATAGCGGCCAACAAGCCGAAGCCATTGCCGCTCGGCTAATTCAAGATCTTCTTTTTCCTCTGGATCAATATCAAAATCTAAAACTTTTATCGCAGCATAATGGATATCCCCGCCGGGGCTTTTTGTATCTTGAAAAGCTTTAATTGTCTTAGCAAGCTCAAGGGTTTTAACTTTCAGCTCAGCGTCAAGATTACGGGAAAGGACATTCTGGATTTGAATAAAAAGATAAAAACTATAGAGAATTAAAATACTTCCTAAGATAATCGCCGCCAGGAGGCTCATTTTTAATCGAATAGACTTCCAAGGATTGGTAAGTCTCATACACCTTTTGGCTCCTTCAATGTATAGCCAACAGACCTTATAGTATGAATGAGAGGCGGCTTGAAATCTTTATCTACTTTTGCCCGGAGATAATTAATATAAACATCTGTAACATTAGTGAAGGCGGCAGAATCTACATCCCAGACATGTTCTATAATCATCGTTCTAGAAACCACTTCATCAACATGAATCATTAAATAACGCAGCAAGGCGTACTCCTTCCAGGTAAGCTCAATGGGCTTTCCCGCACGTTTAACTTCTTGTGTAGTTTGATTGAGAGTAAGATCAGCAACTTGTAGGATGGTTGATTTATCTTTTTTGTGACGCCGAAGAAGCGCTCTAACCCGAGCCAAAAGTTCTTCTATCTCAAAAGGTTTAGCTAAATAATCATCTGCCCCAAGGTCAAGGCCTTTAACCTTATCCTGCAACTTACTTTTGGCAGTCAGCAATAAAATTGGCTCCTCTACTTTTTTGTCCCTTAATTCCTTGCAAACAGTAAGCCCGTCTTTTTCAGGCAGCATAATATCTAAAATAAAAAGATCATAGGAATTAATTTCTGCTTGTACCAGAGCCTGATTACCGTCATAAGCTAGGTCAACGTTATAGTGCTGCTCACTCAAAGCATTTTTAATAAAGGCCGCCATTTTATTTTCATCTTCGACTAACAAAATATTCATTACTATCCCTCCAAAACAAATTAGAAACAATTTACAACTATAACCTTAAATTGTCAACGAAAGCATTTTACTACAATCCTTTTTTTATTGCCATCACAATAAATCTTTTAATCACGCCTGACTTAACTGCCTCAACCACCTTTGGTTTTCTCGGATACACGAACAGTTTCCGGACAACTAACCATCTCGGTTGTAAACAAACGATTGAGGAAGGAAAAATTTGATAGAATGAAGCCTAGAATATTTTTTACTATCTTATTTTTTCTTTTTTCTGTATTTTTCTGTAATCCAAAACTTCATGTGCTTTCCAAACATTAAACGAGTTTGTGCGTCAAGAGCCGGTATAGCACTTAAAAACAAAAGTACAATTGGAATTAATAACCACTCAAAGCTATGTTTAACTTTTAATAAAAAACCATACCTTGTCTCTTCTCGAGGAAGCAATAATAAACTTATCACCATACAAACCAACAAGCCTATTGAAGCTAAGCTAAACATGCTTTCTTTGATGCGCGGAGCAGTATAATAAACTGAACTCGAAGCAAATTCCCGAGAAGCAAAAAATACCGGCAGCCAACTGCCGAATAATATTAGAAAAGACCAAGTTGACCAAGAAATAAACGCATCTAACAATTTATATCCATAGCTTATTTTTTCCTTAAGATTTATCCTCTTAGAATGCAGAAATCCTCTTACTACAATCGGAAAATTTTCAATCCCCCAAGCCCAGCGCCGTTTTTGCTTATAAATCGATTTAAACGTCTCAACAGTAGTAGGGCCGGTAGCAATATCCATTGAAACTGTCGTATAGATAGGAACAACTTGATATTTTCCTTGATAATGGATAAACGCTTTCCAGAAAATAGCAGAATCATCCGAGATCATATCAACCGGCCAGTAGCCTACATCTTTTAAGGCTTTAAAACTCATGCTATGGCTGGAGAAGGTTACCAACTTCCCAGGATTAGTAGCTTCAATTAATTGAAAAAAAGATATGCCGATATCAATAATTCTAGCAAATGCCGGTGCTTGCCAAATATTATTATGATAAACAGGAATCGGTTGATAGCTTAAAAACAGCCGGTGTGGCGAAATCATATAATGGTAGGTAAGACAGCTAAAATAGTTAGGATTAGCAACCGTATCAGCATCAAAACAAGAAACCAATACATTTTCAAAAGGAATGTCATATTTTTTTAGATATTTCTCACCTTCTCTGGCAGCATGGGTAGCATTTGCCCCCTTTACTTTAGCTTCCCCGGGCTGATTTTCCGGATGTCGTATAATTAAAAATTCAAAAAAAACATCTCTATATTTTTTTTGTATCTTGTTCATATCTTTTTTAACTAAATCAGGAGCAGATTCTTCAAGGGCAATTATTATCAGAAACTTTTCAGGTGGATACTTACCTTCTTTGATAGCCCTAACTCCCGGCTCAACCACATCTTGGCTCTCGCTAATAACCGGTATGATTACCAGCTGATATATATCTTTAGACAAGGGGGGCAGGTTTCTGCTTTTTTTAAGTTTTTCCAACTGTTTACGATGCATGCGGGTAGATATTTTGTTCTTAAAACCGGAACTTTTATCTAAATTACATAAAAGAGATTCTTGCTTTTTTAATTTATCTACAGCTTGAATACATTTAATCCAATCATTATCCTTTTCAATTGCAAGACGCAAGTAAGAAGCAATTAGAAAAATATTCATATAAATTAACCTTAGCAGCCAATACAAAAGAAAAGCAATCATTAATACGGCAGCAGCTAAGGGCTTTAGTATCGAAAGCAGGCAAATACCGATAATAACGGTCCAGCTTATTGCTCCCGGCAGAACCTCAAGAAATCTTTCTAATCTCTTTTCTTTTCCGCTGATTTTTCTCCGTGAATATTTAAAGTGCATATTAATTAATTATCGTTTTCTTCTGTGAAATTTCTAAAAAATGACTTATTGGGAACAATTCTTATTTTCATCGCTTGGTCCTCTTGATTTATATAATATAAAAAACCAGTATCTTCACTGTAAAAAACCTTAGTATTTCTTTTAACCTGAACAAGATGCTGTTTGCGATATTTTCTTTTGGGATCAGCTCTTAATAAAAAAACATCATCCTTATCTTTAAACAATAAATGAGTACCTTGATAAACCCAAAAACATTGAGTGATATTTGATCCTTGGCTATACGGTTTAAAAAGCTGAACTTGGTCTTTAAACAATTTTTTTTTGCCCTTTACACTAAAATCAGCTACCTTAATCGTATCCTTAGTCCAAAAAAGAAGCTTTTTCTTTAATTGGTTATAGTTAAAATCGCTTAAATTTTTCTTAACTAAATGATAAGGGGGAACCGTTGTTATCAAATCTCCTCTATCTCCCTGAAAAAGAAAAATATCGTTTTCAAGTTGCCTTATCCGGTAAAAAGGAGATCGCTTGAACAAGTCCCGGCCAAGATATTTGTCTTTAAAAACAATATTTTCGCCTTTTTTATTAAGTTTTGATTTCAAGATTGTATTATCTTCTCTTAAAATATATAACTCTTTCTTTGAGATGCCAAATCCTTTAATTTGATCAATATATTTTGGATAAAAAGATAAATTTTCAGCATTCAGACGATTAACATAGTTATCATAAAGAGCAAAAATATTTTCCTTATTTTTGCCCCTCCAGAGAATTGAATCCGGATGTTTAGGAAATAAATCAGTTATCTCGATTAAAGCTTGATTTTTATCCTTGGTATCAATCAAAAAATATTTCTTATCCCAAAGAACACCGCCAAAAGCAATAAATATTCGGCTTTGCTTTTGATTATAAATAGAGTTAACAGCAAAATCTTCATAACCGTTTTTTCCCTGGATAATAGGTTCCACTTCCTGATTCTTTTGGTCATAGATATAAAAATCCTTAAGCCGAGAGCTTTTTTTCAAAATAAAGTAATTTGCACCTTTACATGGAACTAAATCAGAATAGTCCTCACCAGAGCTAATATCTTGAGGAATATTTTTTTTCGGGAGAAGAAGAATATTATCAAAAGTAACAGCTTTACCCGCTTTAATATTTACCTTTTGGCTCCAGCGCCGATAACCATTAAGTTTTACCGTAACTGAATATTTACCCGGATTAAGCGCCCGGATAGAAGTTGGAGTTTTATGCTTAAACCGGCTTTTTTCAAGATAAACATCGGCACCCGAAGGAATACTGGAAAGATAAATAACGCCGGTTTGAGAAACACCTTTCTTGTCGGGATTAAGAATGTAGCCAAAAGAATAGAGGATGACTAGAGGGCATAAAACTAAATAAATTAAAATAAATATAAAAAACAATATTTTTCTAGCTAATTGCATAACTTTTTACCATTTAATCAGATAAGTATTTTATCTATTTTATTAATTATAACAGAATAAAACCTATCTCTAAAACTTTTTAATTGAAGCCGAACTTATTAAAACTATTTGGCACCAGATAAAATAAAAACACCCGTGCGCATAGCACGGGTTCTGTAAATAAAAAAAATGTATATTAAGGTTAAGAAGAAATCGGCCTTGCGGTTAATCTTTCTCAATTTGTTTAGATTTGTCCGGACACCGAATAAGGGGTTCTTTCTTTTTCTTTCGATCCGTGAGGAAATAATCGGTCCGGCTGGCCTGATGATCACTGCTGGACTGCATGACAAACACGACCGGGCAATCGGATTCCTTGCTATCGTCAGAAAAAGTTTCCAAGTGACCATCTTGGGTATAAGTCGCTTCCTTCAATGTCGACACCTCCGGTAGAGGTGACTGGTCCATATAAGCTGTGGCCAGCCTGACAGCCTGGACATCGCACATCCAGGCCGCCTTCACACGGCCCTGGGTCACCTTGAGAAAGGCGGTCATCTCCTTATCCTTCCAGAAAGGTCCTGACAAAAAGAGAGATCCCGGTCTGAGAACGGCCCTTTTATTGGCGTAATAACGGTGCCCCTGGCTGGGAAGGGGCGCCTTCGGCATCTCACCCGCGGAATAGGTTCCAAAAAGAATATCATGCTGCCCCGTACACAAATCCAGTAGAAGAGTTATCCCTCGATCGAACTTTGACTTAAATTTTTCTTCAAACTTTTGTTCAATCATTTTTTCCGCTCTCTCTTCAGAGCTTGCTCCGAAAAGAGCCGCTACAGCTCCGACCAGACTGGTCCAGAAGTTTTCGCGCCTTACGTTAGTAGTTCCCATGACAGTAAAAGCAATATCCAACGGCTTGACTGGTTTGAACCACACGACAGCGGTATGGTTTTCTCGATCATACTGAATCTTGGGCTGGCAGGACATGACCAAGCGGAATTCAAACCGGACATATTCGTCTATATAAAATGTGGCTCCCAAACGGGTTGCCTCACGGTCAATCCAGCGCCATCCAGCCCCTTCGATGATCAGGTCAAAATATCCCGGTTGACTTCCCCTGGTTGCACAATCTTGAATCCATAAATTCCCTATCGCGGGTTCTGTTCCCCGAACTAGAGACATCCCTTCCCCGGTAAGGGTGAGGAAATGCTTCTTTATGCGGGGACAGATATTCGCCACCGCGAGATCTGCCAGAAGTTCCTGCAATTGGTTGGGACTAGATAAGGAAGCGGATTGGATGTCGGCGGGTGTTTGACTATCCATTTTCCTGCCGGTCCTGCTTGTCGATGAGCAGGACAGGACAACCATAACCAGAAATAATGTTATAAAGTTAAATGATGTCGATGCCTTCTTCATCTTTAATTATTTTGACGTATCCGTTCCCGTTAAATATATTATTATATAATCATAAGACTATTCTGGCAAATTTACGCGCTCGTTGAACTGGATTAACATAACGTTCAGCCACCTCATGACACCATAGTCTTAAAAATAGATCTGAGTATAAGCCTCAATTTCTTCCGGCGGGGCCACTTCTTTATTTGGGCTTCGCGCTTTTGGGCTTCTGATCTATTTTGGCAAGGTTCTTTATAGGCAAGTTTAACTGGCAGGCGGCCTCTGGTAAACCCGCCGCCTTTCTTACGGTTATGCTCCTTTACCCGGCGGCCTACATCTGTAGTACTTCCTGTATAGAGTTTACCGTCGGAACATTGCAAGATGTAGACATGCCACATGGTCTTACAATATCATAAATAAAAAATCCCCACAACTTTTTGTTGTAGGGATTGATTACTGACCCTTCGACTCACAAAATTTATTACAAATTTTGTTCGCTCAGGGCCATTTTTTTCGAAAAAAAAATGGCTCCCCGGGCAGGATTCGAACCTGCGACAAATTGGTTAACAGCCAACCGCTCTACCGACTGAGCTACCGGGGAATTCAATGAGACTTATGTTTTTTCAAAAGTTAACGTAAAGAAAAAACATGTAGTCGAATT
>JAWOBO010000050.1:0-3230 GCA_046484225.1 Candidatus Omnitrophota bacterium
TGAAGAAAAGTTGCAGAAGATTTTAGGTACCAAAGTAAAAATAGTTAGCTCAAAAAATAAAAAAGGTAAAATTATCCTTCATTATTATAGTTTAAGCGACTTTGAAAGAATTATAAAACGAATTAGTTGAAAAATTTTTAAGGAGGAGACATGGATCAAGAGGCGACTTTAGTTATTATAAAACCAGACGGATTAAAAAAATCTTTAACCGGGAATATTTTAACGCGACTTTCGGAAGCAAAATTAAAAATTATTGGAGCAAAGGTTGTTAAGGTTGATGATGACTTGGCTAATACTCATTATCAGCACCTAAAAGATAAACCATTTTTTAAAGAACTGATTAAATATATTAGCGGCAAGCTACACGGAGAAAATAGAGTTATGCCTTTGGTCTATTGGGGGCAGGCCGCAATTGGGAAAGTCCGCCGTATTGCCGGTGCTACTAATCCAGAAGAAGCTGATCCGATATCAATACGGGGAGCTTATGGGAGAATACTTACTACCGGTCTTTATGAAAATGTTATTCATGCTTCAAGTGATCCGAGTGAAGCCGAACGGGAAATAAAACTTTGGTTTGAGCCTGATGAGATAGTAAAAGAGCTTTATCCTGCTAAAGAAGAAAAAAGTTCCGACCACCTTAGGAGGGTTTGGCAATGAGGTCAATGACTGCTTATTCTGCTGCTGAAAAAGGAACTAAAAATACAAAGACAAAAATTGTTTTAAGATCATTAAATTATAAATATCTTGATGTTACGGTTTATAATTTCCCTCAACAATTTCTTGTTTTAGAAGAAAAGATAAAAGAAGAAATTAAAAAAAACATAACTAGAGGAAAAGTTGAGGTTTATTTTTACCAAAACAATAAAGACACGGGGGAATTTTCTGTAAATAAAAAAGAGTTTGGTCGTTATGTAAAACAAATTAAATCTTTAGCTAATCAGTTTGGTTTAGAAAAAAAAATATCTCCTTTAGAAATATTAAATTTACCGGGCGTAGTTTCAAACAGTAGGAAAAATAATATTTCAAAAGCTCAAGTAACTTCTGCTGTTAAGAACTCTCTGGATAAGCTGGTTAGTTTTAAAAAAGAAAAAGGCCAAGCAATAAAAAAAGAAATATCTAAAAATCTTTTCTTACTTGATAACAATATCGCTAAAATTAAAAAAACTAAAAAAAGGCCGCTTAAAGAAACTGATGGCAAAGAGGATATAGAAGAGGAGTTGTCTCTTATCGGATTTTATTCTCAAAAGCTAAAAAAAATAATAAGCAAAAAGAAACAAAGACGTAAAGGTAAAGCGATTGATTTTCTAACCCAAGAAATTTTGAGGGAGTTAAATGCCGCATCAAGCAAAACTAGAAAAAAAACTTTAGCTAATTTAATTGTTGAATCTAAAAATTATCTTGGGCGAATTAGAGAACAAGCGCAGAATATAGAATGATGAAGAACGCAAAACCAAAACTTTTTATTTTATCTGGACCAGGGGGGGTGGGTAAAACCACTTTAGTAAAACATCTTTTTCGCAAAAAATCTATAAAGGGTGCTTTGTTGCAGTCGATAACTGTTACAACTAGAGACAAGAGGCCTCAAGAAAAAGACGGTAAAGATTATTTTTTTGTAAGTAAAGACGAATTTTTATATTTAAAGAAAAGAAAATTCTTTTTAGAAAATGAAAAAGTGCTAGATGATTATTACGGAACTCCGAAACTTTACTTAAAAATAGCTCAGTCTAAAAATAAAAATCTTCTTTTGTGTATAGATGTAAAAGGGGGAATGAAATTAAAAAAACGCTATAAAAGTAGAGCAACTAGCATTTTCATCAGTGTTGCAAAAAAAAGAGAACTATACAATAGAATGAAAAAAAGAGAAGAGGCAAAAAACATTATTGATAAGAGGATTAAACTGGCAAAAAAAGAGTTGCAATTTTCTAAAAAATATGATTATTTAATACAAAACAAAAACATAAATACAACAGCGCGAAAAATAAAAGATATCATATTAAAACATAGCATCTAGTGGTAAAAGTTTGGAGTCATTTTATAAAATGTAATAGGAGGAAAGATGTTAAAAGATTATATACCAAGAGAAAGACTTTTGGATGCAACTGGCGGATCTATTTATAAACTAGCAGCTTTAGCTGCAAAACGAGCCATGATGCTTGCAGGAGGAGAAAAGTCATTAGTTGAAATAAAAACCGAGAAGTTATTAGATATAGCTTTAGAAGAAATAAAAGAAAAAAAGGTAAAAGAGCTTAAAGGGAAAAAGAAAAAGGTAAAAGAGTCTCAACCTAAAGAAGAATCAAAAGAAAAAACAAAAACAAAGGAAAAAGAAAAGCCGGCGCGGTAGCCAAGTGGCAAGGCGGTGGTTTGCAAAACCATTATTCACCGGTTCGAATCCGGTCCGCGCCTTAGTTGGTTCTTAGCCTAGAGATTTCTCTGCATAGCGCTTAGCGCTATGCGCTGAGCTAACAGATTAAATATAAAATTATAGCCGGGGTGTTGGTAAGAACTTTTTGCCGTAGGCAAATTAACTTGCTTATGCATGCTTAGTTCTTCCCAAAAACTTTATAGATAAGATAAAACTATTGCTGATTTGAAAAATTAGAAGATTAAGTATAAATTATTGCCGGGGTGTTGGAATTGGCAGACAACTCGGACTTAAAATCCGGTGTTCCGAAAGGAACGTGCGGGTTCAAGTCCCGCCCCCGGCATATCTTTGTTTTACAAGCAAAGATAGAGAATTGAAAATCGAGATTTGAAAATAAATGAGAATAGATTTTTAATTCGGTCTATTCTCGATTCTCGATTTTCAAAAATACGGGCGCATAGCTCAGTTGGTTAGAGTGTTTGCTTGACGTGCAAAAGGTCGGTGGTTCGAATCCACCTGCGCCCATTCTGGCTAAGCGCTTATAGCATATGGCTTATAGTTTTTAGAAGTTCTAATTGACTTTTTTTTATAATCATATAAAATTAACAATTAATCATACCATTAGCTATAAGCAATAAGCTATTAGCTCATTTCGGGGCCGTCGATTAGCCTGGCTCAAGTCCCCTGCCTGTCACGCAGGTGATCGTGGGTTCGAATCCCATCGGCCCCGCCATACTTTGCCCTTTGAATTTGATGTAATCAGGTGATGGGCTTCGTATGGCTTTGCCAAACTGTTTAAGCCAATGCACTCCGTATATTTTTTAACAAGCCAAAAAAACAAAAGATATCTTTATGTTGGCCTTACCAA
>JAWOBO010000055.1:0-22949 GCA_046484225.1 Candidatus Omnitrophota bacterium
CATATGAATTTTTTCTCCAGGGTATATTTTTAAAGCTTCCCTAATTGATTGGGGAATAACTACTTGATATTTAGGAGATACTTTAACTAATTTCATCGATTCACCTCTAGTAAAACTATACCATGGTCGATAGTAAATGTCAAGCAGTTGTTGTTTTTTATCATTTTATTTTATTCCAGATAACATTCGAACTCAGCGGCATGAATCGCTTTCTGCTCTAATTAGTCGGTGATTCAGGTCCGCTGGAGTGAGTTGTTAGATGTTATCTTTTTTTAAATATGTTTTTGTATTTTTTCTTAAACCAATCATCAAATTTTGTTTCAGGAAAGTGTCTTTTTTTGTCATCAATATAAGCTTTGCAGTGTCGCCAGGCTAATTTATATGCATAATAATATCCATATATAGAGCCAGAAATAAGAAGTAAAAAACTTAATAGCAGTTTTTCTGAATTAATGGTTAAGACAAGAAGAGGAATAATAAAAAATAATGGTATTAAATAGAGAAAATAAAAAGAAAAAAAAGTAATTTTATTAAAACGTAAATTCGTTTTGCAATATGGACATTTAAATTTATTACTAATTAATATTATACCAAGTGGAATAACTTGCTTTTGAAAAATTATATTTGATTTTATTTTTTTATAACAAGTCGAACATCTCATAAATTTATTCCATTACATCTAACAATTCTTATCCGGAATCCGCATTTTCTGGGATTCTCCGCCTTTATCAAATAAATTATAGCATATTTTTTCAATTTTTTGTAAATTTTTGAAAGAAAAAGCTGATTTATTTCGTCTATAAGTAAAGGGGTAAAAAAAATAGGCGGATTCCGCTTAATAAGGAGGTTTTTTATGTTTAAAAATATATTGCCAGATTTTCAGCAATTTCTTCTAAAAAATAAATCCGTTAACAAAAAGAAAATTCCTTTTTATGCTTATTGGGTGCATAAATTTATAATTTTTTCGAATAAATATGGCAATGTTGCTAATGAAACAACGATCAATAAATTCCTCGATTACCTTTGTGGCCTCAGCACTGATGACTGGAAAATGCAGCAGGCAGAATTAGCAATAGATTTACTTATTGAATATTCCCGATTCGGCCAAAGTCAATCAAAATTAATAAAAATAGATTATCAAAAGCCTAATAACGAGATGTTAGATATTATAGATAAGGTCCGCAAATCGATTCGGCTCAAACATTATTCACATTGTACCGAACAAACATACGTTGATTGGATAAAAAGATTTTTTTCTTATATTAATAAAAAAATTCCGAGTAGATGCTTAAAAGAAAATCTTAACTCAGAAAATGTGAAAAAGTATTTAAGTTATTTGGCAATAAAAAGAAAGGTTGCCTCCTCCACTCAAAATCAAGCCTTCAGCGCTCTTTTATTTTTATTTAGAGAGGTGTTAAAAAAGGAACTCAAAGATTTAGGGAATACTGTTAGGGCAAAACAAAAAATCCGTTTACCGTCAGTATTGACTCTTGGCGAAGTTAAAGAGATATTTAATCATGTTAATAAAAAGCACCTTCTTTTATTGCAAATTATTTATGGATCAGGCCTGCGGCTTATGGAGCTGGTTCGCCTGCGGGTACAAGATATTGATTTAGAAAATAATATTTTATTTATCCGCAGCAGCAAAGGTGATAAAGACCGCACAACAGTGATTGCCGAATGTATTAAGTCAGAGCTGCAAAAACAGCTTCAAAAAGCAAGAAAAATCCACAAAGAGGATTTAAGGTTAGGCTATGGGAAAGTTTCTTTGCCCAATCAGCTTATCCATAAATATCCTAACGCTGCTAAGGAATGGAAGTGGCAGTATGTTTTTCCGTCAAGTAAACTATCAATTAATCCTAGAGATGGAAAAATAGGCCGTCATCACATAGATCCTAGTTCGATTCAAAAAGCTGTAAGAAGTGCAGCTAAGGAAGCTGAAATTCATAAAAGAGTCTCAGTCCACACCCTCCGTCATAGTTTTGCGACGCATCTTTTAGTGAAAGGGGTAAATATTAGGCAGATTCAGGAATTATTAGGGCATAAAAATCTAGAAACAACTATGGTTTATACTCATGTGATAAGAGATTTGCAAAATGCACCGAAAAGTCCTGTAGATGAACTTTATGAATCTTCCAGTTAAGTAAACAGGTGGAAGAAGCTAATTAGGCGGCCTGAGCATTACGAATGTCCTGCTCTTCCCCTGAGCTACCTTGGCGCAACCAAAGAAATAGCTAGAAAAAATTGTAACAGAAATTAGTAATTGCTCAAGCACTTTATGAATAACTATTTGTTTGGTTAATTTTCCGCCTCAAGTATTTTACGGTGTTTATGATATCTTTTTTGCCAACTACCTTTTTGAAAATAAACTCCCATAGTTAATCCGTGCAGTAGGTCAGAGCTGCTTATAGCAATATATACCCCGATTACCTTAAGAGCAAAAATATTAGCAAGAATATAAGCGACTGGTATTCTCCAAAAAAGTTGAAATATTCCGGTCATAGTAGCGGGAGCGATAGTATCACCGGCGCCAGTTATTCCTTTACCTAAGACTAAGGCTGGCGTTAAAAATGGTAAACTAACCGAGATAAAGCGAAGAAAAATGCCGGCTGAATCTATAATTTCTTTATCGTTTGTAAAAATTGAAATTATTTGCGAAGAAAAAACAAAAAAGGCAATAGCAATAGGGATAACTAATATCTGATAGTATTTAACTGCTTGCCAACCGGCTTGATGGGCCCTTTTTGGTTTATTACTTCCCATGTTTTGACCGATCAATATACTAGTAGCAATGCCAATTGATATTCCAAACATAATAAGAAAAAGACGCAGTCGTACCACTATTCCATAGGCAGCCAAGGCTGTGGTTCCAAACAGGCTGATTATTTTTATCAAAAAAAGTAAAGAAACCTGACGCATCAGGACTTCTAAAGAAGAAAAAAAGCCAATTTTTACCATCCTAATTAAAACTGAAAAGTTAAGGTAAAGGCTTTCTCGATTTAGATGTAAGCTTGAATAACCAGATATAAAGTGCTTTAAGAGAAATAATAAGCCAAAGGCTCTGCTGATTACTGTTGCTAGAGCAGAACCAGCAACTTCTAATCTCGGGAAAAAGCCAATTCCAAAAATTAAAAGAGGGTCTAAGATAATATTTAATATATTTGCAAAAATAAGCGCCTTAAGCGGTGTTACTGTATCACCTGAACCACGCAACGATTGGTTAAAAGCAAAAAATAAAAAGATGAAAAAAGAAAATGAGAAAGCTATTTTTAAATATTCTCCGGCGTAGGGAGTTACCTCAGGAGTTGCCCCTATTATCTTTAAGAGAGGCTCCATCCAGAATAAACCTATAGCTAGCATCGCTATTGAACAAATAATGCTTAGGATAATAGCTTGGATTAATACATTGTCTGCTTTTTGATATTCTCTTCTTCCGGTATAGTGGGCAATCAATGCTGTGGTTCCGGTTGAAATTCCTAAAGCAACCATAATTAGCATCGACAGTATTACCCCGGCTATAGAAAGAGCAGCTAAGGCGACAGGGCCTAGGCGTCCGATAAAAAAAAGATCTACCAGATTAAAAAGATTGTGCAAGAAAGCTCCGAATACAAGAGGCAGGCTAAGCTTCCAAAGAGAAGTTTTAATCTTTCCTTCGGTTAGCTGAGGGTTTGTTTTTCGTATTCTTTCTTTTTTTGCCATTGTTCATCGGATTTTAACAGAAATAAGAATAGGGTCAATGGAAATTAAGGGGACGTTTCCCTCGTTTATAACCTTTTGTTAGCCAATGGGTTATAAACTGGCATTTTCCGTTTATTTTCGGAAAACACTGCTTTATAACTCCTTTATTTGCAGTAACTTATAACAGAGGGAAACGTCCCCTCTTACGCGTGACGAAGCAATCTTTAACCGGTATGATAGAGATTGCTTCGGCTTCGCCTCGCAATGACGTTGAAACATAGAACTGCAAAACAATATGAATTACAATCCACTAGCTTGACGAAATGGTAAAAAATTGTTGCAAAAGGAAAAAAAAGGTTTATGATATATATTCATATTATGGATTCTGAGCCAGAAACGTTAATAAAAAATGAAAGAAAAGCAAAAGTTTTGTTGCACAAATGGCCATATCAGTTATGCCGGCACTCATCTTATCATCGAACTTTGGGATGCTAAAAATCTTTCCTCTTTGCCAAAAATTCGTAAAAGCTTAAAAGATTCTGTAAAAGCGATTGGTGCTACCCTTTTAAATATTAGTTTGCATAAATTTTCTCCTTCGGGAGGGGTCTCCGGTGTAGCGGTAATTTCTGAATCTCATCTTAGTATTCATACCTGGCCTGAGTACAAATATGCGGCTTTAGATATTTTTGTTTGTGGCCAGGTAGATCCGTATAAAGCAATTAAAGTTTTAAAAAAACAATTTCAAACTTCAAATATCCAAATTAATGAGATTAAACGAGGAATATTTTAAATGTGGTGTTATGAAACGTTGCATCCAAATGTAAAATTAGGCATCAAAGGAAAGGTTTTGTGCAAAAAAAAGACCAACCACCAAAATTGTCTGATATGCGAGAATAAAGAATTTGGCAAAGTTCTTTTTTTGGATCAAACTATCCAGACCACAGAAGCCGATGAGCATATCTATCATGAGATGATGGTTCATCCTTTATTGCTGGCACATCCTAACCCGCAAACTGCCTTAGTTGTCGGCGGTGGTGACGGCGGGGTAATCAGGGAGCTGTTTAAGCATCCAGTTAAAGAAGTGGTAATGGTTGAAGTCGATAAAACAGTTATCGATCTTTCAAAAAAATATTTACCAAAAATAAGTAAAGGTTCTTTTTCAGATAAACGCCTAGGGTTGATAATAGATGATGGCGCAAAGTACCTAGAAGAAACTCCGAAAGAATTTGATATCGTAATAGTCGATTCACCTGACCCGGTCGGGCCGGCTAAAACGCTTTTTTCCAAGAAATTCTACCGGCAGATTTCCCAAAAGCTTAAATCCAACGGTATTATGATCCGCCAGACAGGCTCTACCTTTTTACAATCAAAGGTATTAAAAAATAACTATCGCAGAATAAAAGAGGTGTTTCCCTTGAGCTTTATTCAGCTAGCATCTATTCCAACTTATACCGGTGGCCATTTTAGTTTTGTAATTGGCTCAAAAAAGATTAATTTTACTAAAGTGTCAAAAAAACGAATAAAACAAAACTACCTCAAGTTAAACTTAAAGACAAAATACTATAATCCTGGAATTCAATTTGGAGCATTGCAACTGCCAAATAATTTAATGAGGCTGGTAAGATGAAAAAAAAGAAAAAGATATTTGGATATGAATTAATTATTAACTTAAAAGGATGTAACCCAGAGATTTTATCTTCTAAAAAAAAGTTACAAGAATATGTGGATCAACTTTGTGAATTAATAAAAATGAAAAAATTTGGAAAAACGATTTTAAACTATTTTGGTGAAAATAAAGATTTTACCAAAGGGTATTCTTTGGTTCAACTTATTGAAACTAGTTCAATTACCGGGCATTTTTCCGATAAATGGAATGCAGCTTATCTTAATATTTTTTCCTGCCAAGATTACAACCATAAAACAGCCAGGCGTTTTACTAAGAAATTCTTTCAAGCCAAAAAAATGTCTTCGCGGCTAATTATTCGTTAACTTTTTAATCTCAAGCCCTGCCGGGAGCTTTGGGTTCAATTTCGAAATAACTTTTTTAGGGAGCATTTTTTCTCTAAAATAAAAAGTTACCGTAAGCCTGCCTTCTTTACCAAGCTTTAAGGCGCCTTTGAAACTAATTTTGATGTGAGGGCGAAATCCCTGGGTAAAATAATTGGGCAAACCGGCCCTTCTTAAAGCTCTCTTTAGAATAAGAACTAAATCAAGCTGAGAAAAATAGATCATTTCACCAAATTTATGGATAACTAAATCAACTTTAAACTTTTTACTTTGCATTGGTTTGTTTTTACTTTACTTTGGGCGAGGATAAACCTCGCCCCTACTTTATTTATTTTTTATAAAAGACCAAGGAAAGTTTTTAGTTTCAGACTTAATATATCTTTGCCAGTTAATACCTTTTTCTTCTAAAGTATTTTTCCATAATGGCCAGTTAAATGATAAATCTTTTTCAAGAACTTCCTTTTTTTCATTGTGTAGTTTATAAAATACAGAGCCAAGTCCTCTATCGCCTCGGGAAATAATAGCTTCAATTAAACTTGTATCAATATTTGAAAATGAAAGTTTAATTCGTTTTTTCCTGGGGATATTAGCTAAAATTATTTTTATTTTTTCTTTCGCTTGAGTTGGATTTAACAGTGGTTTGTTTTCCCAAGGCGAGAAAGGTTTGGGAATAAATAAATTTATACTGACGTTAATCCTAAAAGAAGTTTTTTCTAACAACTCTTTAATAAGATTGCCAATAGCCAAAAGATCTTCTTTTTCTTCGCCAGGAAAACCATACATAAAGTAAACTTTAATCATTCTTAGGCCTAGCCCATACAAGGTAGCGGCAGAACTGAATAAATTATCGATTGCGATGTTTTTATTTAATTTTTTACGAAAGCAAGCCCGGCCTGCCTCCAGAGCTACAGTTAGCGATGTTTTTTGAATTGCCAGCAATTTTTTATAAATAGGTTCAATCTCATTGCCGATTCTTAAGGAAGGAAAATTTATAGAAATTTTATTTTTTTCTATAAATGGAAAAAGCGCATCTATTAGTTTATCTATCTGGGAATAGTTAGATGTAGAAAGTGAAAGTAATGAGAATTTTTCGTAGCCGCTATTTTTGTAAACCGTTTTTATTATCCTAACAATAGTTTTTACTTTTTTTTCCCGGTAAGGGTAATAAATATTTCGGGCTTGGCAAAAATTACAATTGTTGGGACAGCCTCTTGCTATCTCAATTGGAACTCTGTCTTGGCTGAGCCTGGTGTGAGGAGTTATCCAATTAAGCGGAAAAAAGCTTTTATCTAGATTTTTAACTTCAACCTGTTTAATTACAGAATTTGCTATTGGGTCTTTTTTCTCTAAATTATAATAACCTTTTGAAAAATATAGGTTATAAAATTTGGGGACATAGAAACCATCTATTTGAGCAAGCTTTTTAAGACGTTCTGTTTTATCTTTGTATTTTCGTAATACCTTAATTAATTTAGCTGATACTGCTTCAAACTCTCCTAGGCAAAAAACATCGACAAAATCTGCCAACGGTTCCGGATTAGCTACTCCTCCACCTATGACAATAGTAGCTTTACGATCTTTGCTTTTTAAGGGGATCCTTCCGCTTTCAAGCATTTGAAGAAAATTTAGGTAGTTGAGTTCATAGCCAAAATTAAAACCAACTAAATCAAAATCAGATAAAGGTGTTTTTGTTTCAAGAGAAAACAAGGGCTTTTTTTCTTTTTCTAGATAATCTAATAAATCTTGGCCGGGCAAAAAGGCCCTTTCACAAACCAAATCGCGGTAGGAATTAAAAAGGCTGTAGATAATTCGCAGGCCTAGATTATCCATTCCAATTTCATAAAGATTGGGGTAGCACAGACAAAAAGAAATTTTTCCGGAATGATTTTTTTTGACAACATTTAATTCATTGCCAATATAGCGCTGTGGTTTTTGGAAATTTAAAAAATTTAACATTATTTGTAGTTTCTTGAAATATTAAAAAATATTCCTAAAAGAATAAAGCTGGATATAAGATGAGAGCCGCCGTAACTAATAAACAGTAAAGGCAGGCCAACAACCGGAAAGATACCAAGGGTCATCCCAATATTTATAAATATATGAAGAAAAAAATAAATACCAATGCCTAAAGTTAAATAATAAGCAAAAGGATCACGAATCTTTTTCAGCCTATCAAATATTTTTCTAAGTATCAACCAGTAGAGAAAAAGAAGAAAAAAAGAACCTAAAAATCCCCATTCTTCGGCAATAACCGTAAAAATAAAATCTGTGTGCCTTTCGGGTAAAAAGTTAAATTGATTTTGCGTGCCGGCTAGGAATCCTTTACCAAAAAGCTGGCCTGAGCCAATTGCGATTTTTGATTGAATTATCGTATAACCAGAACCTAGAGGATCAACGCTGGGATTAATAAAAGCGGTTAAACGCTTCTTTTGATAACTTTTGAGAAAATTCCAGCCAAGGGGAGCCGTAATTAATAAACCAGCCAGAATTAAAATAAAATATTTTTTATTAATTTTTGAAAATAATCCTATACAAAAGGCTATCAGTACCACCATTATAGCAGTACCTAAGTCTGGCTGATTAAGGATTATAAAAGCCGATAATCCTACAAAAGAAAAAGGGAGGCAAAAATCTTTTAGAAAGTTATGAGTAGGAGGATGCGAGAAAAAGCGAGCCATAATTATTATAATCGCTAATTTAGATAATTCAGAAGGCTGAAAAGTAAAGCCACCAACTGAAATCCAGCGCTGTGCCCCCATGGCTGTGTGTCCGGTGAAATAAACCACTCCAATCAGAATTACACTGAAAGCATAAATTAAAAAAGATAGATTGTAGTAAAGACGATAATTTATAAAATTGAAAATTATAAAAATAATCCAGGAAAGAGCGATCCAGATTAGTTGTTTGCTGATGAAACCTTCTCCCATAAATTGGCCTTGTTGATGCAAGCTGCTATAGAGAGAAATTATGCTTATTAAATTAAGTAGAATTACAGACAAAACTATTGTTTTTAGGCCAGATAAATCTTTAGTAATTTTTTTCAAAAAACTCATTTTATAATATTATTTTGTTTTAATTTGTTAAGAAAACTATATGCAACATCTACAGCCTGATGGCTTGATCCCCCGTTTTCTAAAAATACTGAAACTGTGTACTGAGGTTCTTTGTAAGGGAAAAATCCCACAAACCACGCATGTGACTTTCCTCTAGTTTGAGCCGTGCCGGTTTTGCCGGAAATTTCTAAAGATAAATTTTTAAGCTTTCTAGCTGTACCGGAAGTTTGACTGACTACTTTGCGCAAACCTTTTTTGACAATATCAATATTTTTTTTATCTATAGCTAAAGCCTTTTTAAAAGCAGGCAGGGCCTTTCTTTCTTCTATTTTTTTAATCAGAGTTGGCTCAAGAAGATAGCCGCCATTGGCTATTGAGTTTATAGCTAAAGTTATTGCCAGTGGTGTTGCCTGTAGATAGCCTTGGCCAATCGATAAGTTTAAGGTATCTCCGGAATACCAATTTTGGTTAAGCTTTTCTTTTTTCCATTGTGGTGAAGGCAAAAATCCTTTTTTTTCGTAAGGAAGATTGATAAAAGTTTTTGAGTTTAGGCCAAACTTCTTTAGCCAGTTGCTGATATTTTTAGGCCCAAGCATCAGCCCTAAATTATAAAAATAGATATTACAAGAATGAGCTAAGGCTTGATATATATCTTGAAAGCCATGAGTGCTCCAACATCTAAAGCGATTTTTTCCTAAAATAAATTGGCCTTTGCAGTTAAAAGCTGTTTCCGGTTTTATCTTATCTTCTTCTAATCCGGCAATAGCAAGAAGGGGTTTAATTAAAGATCCAATTGGAAAGCTATTTTGGGTAGCTCGATTCATTAAAGGGCTATTTTTATTTGTATATATTGAGCTTAAACTTTTTCCTTCTATAAAACGATTCGGATCAAAAGAAGGAGAAGAATATAAGACGATTACTTCTCCGGAGCTTGAATCAAGAAGAATAATTGCCCCCTTTTTTTTAGCAAGTGATTGTTTGGCTATATTTTGGGCTTTGCTGTCAATGGTTAGATAGATATCTTTGCCTCTTTGGGATCTTTTTCTTCCCAAGAAACCTACTACATTTCCCTTTGCATCAACTTCTATCAAATCACCACCATCTTTTCCTTTTAGATAAGAGTCATAGTATTGCTCGAGACCGTATATTCCAATTCGTTCAAGTGGTTTGTATCCATATTTTTTTAATTGTTTTTGTAATGAAGATGCTTTTTTAACGTACCCGAGAAGGTGAGCTGACTCTAGAGGCCTAAGATATCTTCTTTGCGGAACCGGGTTGATAAATAAGCTCCTCGAATAGGCTTCTTTTAATTCAAGAGCTTTTTTTTTGCTAATATCGGTAACTATATTTGTCGGGCTAAAGAAACCTCTTAAGTTTTTTTTATAGTTTTTATTGATTGTTTCCTGGTCAACATTAAGATCCTGAGATATTGCTTTAAATAGATTATTTTTTTTATTCTTTATTTGATAAGGAAATACAGCCAAATTAAAAGAAGCTTGATCTTTAGCTAAGACTGCACCATTGCGGTCGAAGATAGACCCTCGTAACGAATGTAATGGGATTACTCGAACATAGTTGTTTTGAGCCCTTTTTAGATAATAACTGCCTTTGCCTATTTGATAACTAAATAATACTATTAAAAGAATTGAAAAGCTGGTTAGAATAATTCTTTTGATTAGTTTTTCATAAGATTGATTCTGATAAAAGGAGTTTTTTATATTAAGCTGCATAACTACTTTTTTTAAGAGGTTGATGGCGGCCGGCCCTTAATGCTTTTTCTAAAATATTGTTTATAAGAAAAAAAACAAGATAAGATTGAATAAAAAAATGAACTAAAAACAAAAAATTAGTTGAGTTTGTATTTAAACTGTTTAAAAAAGAATGAACTACTATTAAAAAAGCTGCGATTATTGCTTTTACAACTAAAGGGTGATTTTTTGTTTTAATAAATTTTAATAAGTTGTTTAGTGAAAAGGCAGTTATAACCATCAATGGAAATTCAATGGCATAAAACAGGTTAGATGAAAAGATTAATGAATCTTGGGCAAAACCAGCTAAGAGGGAAATAAAAATGATAAAAAACCAATTATTATAAAAAGATAAAACAATCAGCGTTAAAAAAGTAAGATTAACTAAAAAAAAATAACCAAAAGGCCTAAAGATATCTATTAGCAGAACTAAGAGAATTAAACCAATAACTTTTAGATTTTTTTTATTCATTTTAAAATAAAAACAACTTGTGGTAATTTATCTTTAACAAAAGTATCAACTTTAATTTCATAGAAAAGACTATTTTTATTTTTCTTAATTTGAGAAATTTCTCCTATCTTTACAGCTGAATTAAAAGGAGAAAAAGCAGCATAGACTGGTTCCGACTTGGTTATTTGCTCTGATTTTTCTACATATAAAATTTCCACCCCGGAAAGAGTTCCCTGCAGCAAGCCAAGAATTCGATCGTCAATTGAGACCGGGGTTTGAAAATCTGAATTTTTAATTGAGATTACCTTGCAACGATGCGGGTAAGCTTTTTCTACTTTTCCAATTAGCTTTCCAGCTTTATCCACTACAAGCATATTTTTTTTAATATCTTTATTTTTTCCTACATTTAGAAAAATATACTTATGCCAGCTTGAAGGTGAAAAAGCTATAATTTCTGCGCCAATTAGGCTAACACTACTTTTTTTCTTAAAGTTAAGGGCTTGGCGTAATGTTTTGTTTTCTTCGGCTAGGTTTCTAAATTGTTCTAATTTAAGTTGATTCTCTAAATTTTCTTTGCGTAGCCGGTTTATTTTGTTTTGATAAGATGATTCTGATAAGGTAAAAAAACTTTCTGATAAAGAAAGTACAAGGGTTTGGAATGACCCTCTAAAGACATTAAAGGCCAAAAGGGCTAATGCAATGGCAAAAACAATATATTTAATTTTTTTAGAAGGTAGATACAAGGGAAAGCTTCTTTAAGAATTTTGGTGATTCCAATATTTTTCCAGTCCCTAAAGCTACTGCTGTTAAAGGATCGTCGGCAACAAAGCATGCTAGGCCGGTTTCTTCAGAAATCAATTTATCGATTCCTTTAAGCAGCGCTCCTCCGCCGCATAAAACTATACCTCGTTCAATTAAATCTGCTGCTAACTCAGGCGGAGTCCTTTCTAAGGTAACTTTTGTAGTTTCGATTATTTCTTTTAATGGATCTTGTAAGGCTTCTCTAATTTCTTGGGAGCTAGTTTTTATAAATTTGGGAAGGCCAGTGATAAGGTCTCTTCCTCTTACTTCAAGTTCCATTTCATTTTCAAGCGGCCAAGCAGAGCCAAGTTTAATTTTTATCTCTTCAGCCGTTCTTTCACCAACCATTAAATTATAGTTTTTCTTCATGTAATCGATAATTGATGAATCCATCTCATCTCCGCCAGTTCGTATCGAACGAGCGTGGACAATACCCCCTAAAGAAATAACTGCAATTTCAGTTGTTCCGCCGCCAATATCGATAATCATATTTCCTTGAGGTTCTGCGATGGGCAAGCCAACTCCGATTGCGGCAACAATTGGTTCTTCAACTGGTATTACTTCTCTGGCCCCAGCTCGATTAGCAGAGTCTTTAACAGCTCGTTTCTCTACTTCAGTAATGCCAGAAGGAACTGCAACAACGATTCTCGGGCCAATAGATATTTTTCTGGGGTGAGCTTTTTTTATAAAATAACGAAGCATCTCTTCGGTGATATCAAAATCTGCAATAACTCCGTCTTTTAGCGGACGGATCGCAATGATGCTTCCGGGGGTTCTTCCTAACATTTGCTTTGCTTCTTCACCAACAGCCATCGGCGTACCGGTATTTTTATAAATAGCCACTACTGAGGGTTCACAGAGAACAATTCCTTCTCCGCGCAGGTAGACTAAAGTGGTAGCTGTTCCTAAATCAATCCCAATGTCGGAAGAAAAAGAATCAAATAGATAACCTAATTTTTTTAAACTGTTTGAAATAAATCGCATTTTATTTATTAGTTTAAACTATATAGCAAATAATAGCAGAGCCAACTCTGCTTGTCAACTAACTTTTAACAACTAACACCTTTTTAGCTACTTTTGTAAACTGCTCCGGTAGAAGCTGAACTTGTTGATTTTGAGTAGCGATAGAGATAGCCGGATTTAATCTTTGCTTTTAATAGTTTTATCTTTTTTTTCCGTTCTTTGATTTGCCGGGCGGTCAAATCTGCATTAATTTTGCGCCGAGGAATGTTAATTGTGATCTTGTCACCGTCAACCAAATAGCCGATCAAACCACCTGAGGCTGCTTCTGGCGATATGTGTCCAATACAAGGACCTCGGGTGCCGCCGGAAAAACGGCCGTCGGTAATCAAAGCAACATGTTTATGAAGCCCCATGCCCACAATGCTTGAAGTAGGAGAAAGCATCTCGCGCATGCCTGGGCCGCCGCTTGGGCCTTCATACCTGATAACAACTACATCACCTTTTTTTATTTTTTTGCCGGTGATAGCTTTCATGGCTTCTTCTTCAGAATTAAATATTTTAGCATATCCGGTAAAAGTAAGCATATCTTTATCTACTGCTGACTGTTTTACTACCGCACCTTCGGGAGCTAAATTTCCGCGGAGAATTGCTATCCCACCTTTTTTATGATAAGGGTTATTTAACGGCCGAACTATATCGCTGTCATAAATTGTGGCTTCTTCTGCTATCTTTAAAGTAGATTTTCCGGAAACAGTTTTGGTGCTATTTATCTTTGTAGCTAATCTTTTTAAAACAGCAGGAATTCCTCCGGCAAAATGCAGATCTTCCATAAAACTTTCGCCTGCGGGGCGGAGATTAGAGATATGCGGCGTCTTCTGGCCAATTTTGTCAAAATCGGTTAAATTCAAATCAACTTTAGCCTCAGAAGCGATAGCCATAAGGTGTAAAACAGTATTGGTTGATCCCCCTAAAGCCATATCGAGGCGAATTGCATTTTCTATTGAACGTTTATTTACAATTTTTCTTGCAGTTATATTTTGCTTAACTAACTTCATTATTTGCTGCCCGCTCTCATAGGCTATCCTTATCTTTTCGTTTAAAACAGCTGGAGCTGTTCCGCAGTATGGCAAAGAAAGCCCCATAGTTTCGGTAAGGCAAGCCATAGTATTGGCAGTGTATAGGCCTTGGCAGGATCCGCAGGAAGGACAAGCTGATATCTCTAATTTTTTCCTTTTTTCCTCTTTTAGCTGGCCCGCCTTAAACTTACCTACTGCTTCAAAAGTATCTCGAACTAAAGACAGTCTTTTTTTTCCAAAATGGCCGGCAAGCATTGGCCCGGCAGTAACTGCAATGGTTGGGATATTCATCCGTAAGGCTCCCATAATCATTCCCGGAGTAATTTTATCGCAATTAGTTAAAAGGATTAATCCGTCAAGGCTATGGGCGCTAGCAACAGTCTCAATTGTGTCAGCAATAAGCTCACGAGATGGTAATGAATATTTCATGCCTTGATGCCCCATAGCGATGCCGTCGCAGATACCGGGTACTCCAAAGGTAAAGGGCGTACCATTTGCATTTTCTACTCCTCGCTCGATGTATCTTTCTAAGGTTCTCATATTAATATGGCCGGGAATAATATCGGTAAAACTTGAAGCTATGCCGATAAAGGGGCGCCTCATATGGTCAGAGTGAATACCAGTTCCGTAAAGAAGAGCCCGGTTTGGCATTCTTTCTAGCCCTTTTTTAGATTTATCAGATTTCATGGCAACCTCCTAATATATTTATTAACAATCTTTCTTTTATTTTCTAAATTAAGCTCCTTAAAGAGAAAAGAAAACTCTTGGCCTAAAATAGATTTAATTTTATTTTTAAGTTCTGTAGGTAGTTGATAGATCTCTTTTTTAAAAGGCCCTAAAGCTTTTTTCCTTAATCTGTAGATAAATTGATCATCAGTCCAATCCTTTTGCCTTTCTTTATAGCAATTTTTATCAAGCCAAGCATAAATCTTTTCTTTTAAGGGTAGGGGCATATAGTCATAGATAATATTTTGAAATTGAGTTGCAAGATGTATCTCTATACAGCCTTGTTTAGGAAAATGGCCGAAAGCTTCATTGGGTAAGGTTGATGCTCCGTGCTGAACAGCTCCGGCTAGTTGATATTTATCTTTTGCAAGTTTTGAAAGTTTATTTAATGTATCTAAATCTATCTTTACCTTGGCAATTGATCCATCCGGAAGGACAACTCCTCCATGCTTTGTTCCAGTTTGGACGCTGATTTTAGATATTCCTTCTCGAGAGCCAATTTCTTTTAGGTAGCCCTGCATGAATGCGTCAAGTTCTTTAGGTTTGGAGTTGGCGCCGCCAACTTCACCGATCTCGCCTCCAATTGAGATATCTATTCCTTTCGGCTGAATCTTACGCAGGTATTTTGTAAAATAAGCACAAATTTGATAGTTTAATTTTTGTTGTTGATCTAGATCCTTTTTTGATAGATCCACAAGTGTTGATGAATCAATATCAATATTATAAAAACCGGCATCAATAGATTGTTTAATAAGTTTCTTTAGGCCTTTTATATGTTGCTTGGGGTTTTTATTGTATTTTGATGCCTCAATTTGGAAATGATCTCCTTGAAAAAAAAGAGGCCCCCGGTAGCCTTGCTTAATTGCAGCTAAAGTAATTAAAGCAGAATATTCTTGAGGTGACTGCCAAGTATAGCCAATTTCTGATTCTGCAATTTCAAAGATAAAAAGATTTGATTTTATTTTTTTTGCAATTTCAAAGATGATTTGAGCTAACTCAAAAGTTAAAGTTCTTAAATTTATAGCCGGCACACAAAAATTACCTATTTCCTTTTTTCCGCAAGCTCTATATAAAGCTTGAATCGAAGCCGGATATATTCCTAAAGATAACCCGCAGCTGTAAGCAAGTTTATAACAAAAAGTTTTAAGGTTTTTTGATTCACTTAAGATAATTGTATCAACTAAATTAGGCAAGATATTCTTTTTAAAGTAAGGAATATCTTTTATTTTAAAAGTTTTACCTTTAACTTCTATTTTTTGGCTATCTAAAATTTGTTTTTTACTTTTATAAACCATCTTGTTGTTTAAGTTAGCAGTTTTATCAGTTTATAATAATCTTTTACTTTTATGTCTTTTTTCTTGATTGCCTTTGATAAAGGTATGGCCGATAACTTATCGTTACGTAAGGTTACACAGCGGCCGGTTTGACCTTTTTTTATCAACTCTAGGGCATAATAGCCATAACGGGCAGCTAACATCCGGTCATAAGCGGTAGGCCTGCCGCCACGCTGGATATGGCCTAAAACAACTTCCCGGGTTTCTAGGCCGGTAAGTTTGGTAATTTTTTTCCCAATATCTGCAGCTTTGGCTTTACCTTCAGCTACTACCACTATCCAGCTCATTTTTCCTTTGATATTTCCCTCGCTTATCTCTTTTGATATTTCTTTAATATTGAATTTTTTCTCAGGTAATATTACGTCTTCACAGCCACCAGCCAGCCCTACTCTAAGCGCGATATAACCACAGTTTCGCCCCATAACCTCAACCACAAAAATCCTCTCTAGTGAAGTAGCAGTATCACGTATTTTATCTAGAGCGCTTAAGGCCACATTTACCGAAGTATCTGCGCCAATTGACATTGCAACTCCATTTATATCATTATCTATTGTTGCCGGTACTCCAACTACGGGAATAGAGTATTTAGATGAAAGGATTGAGGCGCCGGTTAAGGAACCATTGCCGCCAATTACAACTAAAGCGTCGATTTGATTTGATTTAATTGTTTCTACTGCTTTTTTTTGGCCCTCTTTGCTGCGAAACTTTTCAGCTCGAGCCGTCTTTAAGATTGTGCCGCCGCGGTTTATAATCCCGGAAACCGAACGAGAATTTAGCTCGACAGTATTGTTTTTTATTAATCCTTCATATCCGCGGATTATTCCAGTAGTTTTAATTCCAGAAGCAGAAGCACTCCTAACTACAGATCTGATTGTTGCATTAATGCCGGCGCAATCTCGAGTAAGAACTCCAATTTTTTTAATTTTCTTTTTCATTTTTTAAGTTCCTTGCTGCCAGCTAGCTAAATATTTCTTCTGCTTTGATGTAAGGGTGTCAATCTTAATTCCCATAGATTTTAATTTTAGCTTAGCAACTTTTTCATCGATTTTTTCAGGAACTTTGTAAACTTTATTTTCTAACTTGTTGTGATTTTTTGCAATGTATTCGCAAGAGAGAGCTTGATTGGCAAAACTTAAGTCCATAACCTCAGCCGGGTGGCCTTCTGCACAAGCTAAGTTTACCAGTCTCCCTTCAGCTAAAAGATAAATCTTTTTATTATTTCTTAAGGTATATTCGGTGACTAAGGGCTTTACTACTTTAGTTGATTTTGCCATTTTTTTCAAAGATTTTGTGTCGATTTCAACATCAAAATGACCAGCATTTGAAATTATCGCTCTATCTTTTAACTTATTAAAATGTTTTTTTGCAATTACGTCTATATCACCGGTTGTGGTAACAAAAATATCGCCTAACTTAGCAGCTTTTCCCATCGGCATAACTAAAAAACCATCCATAGTTGCTTCTAAGCCTTTGAGGGGGTCAACTTCACAGATAATAACTTTTGCCCCCATACCTTTTGCTTTTTGAGCTACGCCTCTTCCGCACCAACCATAACCGCAAACTACAAAAGTTTCACCGGCAATAAGTTTATTAGTGGCACGGATTATTCCATCTAAGGTAGATTGGCCGGTTCCATAACGGTTATCAAAAAGATGCTTGGTATAGGCATCATTTACTGCAACTATCGGATAAAGAAGATTTCCTTCTTTTTCTAGAGCTTTTAACCGGATAACTCCGGTGGTTGTCTCTTCGGTACTGGCCCAAGGAAGGTCTTTATAGCTTGATCGGCTATTTTTTTTATGAATAGTTGAAATTAAATCAGCACCATCATCTAAGGTAATTTTTGGTTTTCTTGCTAATACAGAGTCAATATGGCTGTAATAGGTATTTCGTTTTTCGTTATTTATCGCAAATACTTCAATTCCATAATCATAAGCTAAAGATGCAGCAACATCATCTTGAGTGGATAAAGGGTTTGATGCACAAAAGGAAGCATTAGCTCCCGCTGCTTTTAAAGTTATAGCCAAAGCAGCAGTTTCTGTTGTTATGTGCAAGCATGCGCCAATGTTTAAGTTTTTTAAAGGTTTTTGTTTACGAAAGCGATCGCGAATAATTTCTAAAACAGGCATTCTGTTTAAAGCCCATTGAATTCTTTTTTTGCCTTCTTTTCTCAAAAGTTTGTCTCGTATGTCACTTTTAACCATTGCTACTCCTTTATTTTAATTTGCTTTTTAATTGATCAACCTTATCTAAGTCTTCCCAGCGAAATCCTTCTTCTTCTCGGCCAAAATGTCCATAAGCAGCAGTTTTTCTGTAAATTGGACGTAGCAGATTTAGTTCTTGGCTTATTTCTTTGGGAGTAAGGGGAAAAATATCTCTAACTACTTTAGCAATTTTTTCTTCATCAAATTTTGAACTACCAAAAGTATTGATGCTAACTGATACCGGCTCGGCAATACCAATACAGTAAGAAAGTTGAACCTCACAGGCCTTAGCGATTCCTGCGGCAACTAGATTTTTAGCAATATACCGGCTCATATATGATGCAGAGCGATCTACCTTGGAAGGATCTTTGCCGGAAAATGCGCCTCCGCCATGATGGCCATATCCGCCGTAGGTATCGACAATAATCTTTCTGCCGGTTACTCCAGTATCGGAGACTGGGCCGCCTACTTCAAATCTTCCGGTTGCGTTAATAAATATTTTTGTATTTTCATCCATTAATTCTTTAGGAATTATGTAGTCGATAACTAACTTTTTAATATCTTTTTGCAGTTCTTTTGTGTCTACAGATTTTGCGTGGTGGGCACCAATAATAACCGCATCAACTCTTTTTGGTTTTTGATTTTCATATTCAACTGAAACTTGTGATTTGCCATCAGGCCAAAGATAGGTCAGCATCCGTTCTTTTCTTACCTGAGTTAGCCTGCGGGCTAATTTATGAGCTAACATTATCGGAAGCGGCATCAACTCTTTAGTTTCGTCACAAGCAAAACCAAACATTAACCCCTGGTCACCGGCGCCTCCGGTATCAACCCCTAAGGCAATATCGGGTGACTGTTCTTGAATTGCGGTTATCACTCCACAGCTTTCATAATCAAAGCCAACAGAAGGATCGTCATAGCCAATATCTTTTAATAAATTTCTTACCAGTTTAGGTATTTCTATATAACAACTTGTAGTAATTTCACCGGCTACCATAACCAAACCACGGCTAGTTAAGGCCTCACAGGCGACACGGCCGTTTACGTCATTAGCTAATACTGCATCTAAAATAGTATCTGAGATTAAATCACAAACCTTATCTGGATGCCCTTCTGTGACAGATTCAGAAGTAAAATAGTTTCTCATCAGATCTTTTCCTCCTTTTCTTCTTTGTTTTCGTTTTCTGAATTCTCTATGTCTTGTTTTGTTTTTTCTTCCTCTAGCTCCTCTTCTTGGGAGATTAGATTTTCTTTTTCTGCTAAATTAACAAACTCTTCTAAGTTGGGCAGGTCTTTTAAGGTATTAATTCCAAAATATTCTAAAAATTTACGCGTAGTTATATATAAAAATGGCCTGCCGACAACTTCTTTTTTTCCGGCTGTTTTTATTAATCCTAGCTCTCCTAATTTTCGGACCACTCCGTCGACGTTAACTCCTCGAATTTGTTCAATTTCTACTCTGGTTATAGGTTGCTTGTAGGCAATTATAGCTAAAGTTTCTAAAGAAGCTGTTGATAGTTTTTGTTTGTTTTGGTGGCTATACATCTTTTTAATCCATGGTTCGTTAAAGGGAGCTGAACACATTTGGTACCCTCCGGCCACCGCAACAATCGAGATTCCGGAACTACGGCCATTGTATTCGGTTTTTAACTCCTCAACAGCTTGTTTTATTTCTTTGTTTTTTATCTCGAGTATTCTTGAAATCTCAGAAAGCTGGATTGGTTTTTCATTTACAAACAATAATGACTCTAAAATTGATTTTACTTTTTCTTTATCCATAATTAGCTAGCAACCTTTTTCTTTTGTTTATAAATTTCGTTTAATAAATTTTCTACTGTTTCAATTTCTGAGTTAGCAGCAAGCGCTTTTTGAATCATCTTATCTATTTCTTGAGATTTATATTGAAGACGTTTCAATATTTGTTTAGCTTCTTGGACAATTTCCTTTTTTGCAGATTCTTTCTGCTTTTTTTCTTCTAGCTCTTCTTTAATTAAAGCAAATCGGCCAACCTTACCCTGCAGATGAGCAATTATTTGCCGGGCTCGTTGTTTGCCTACACCGGCAAGATCAGTTAAAAAGTTCATATCAGCTTCTTCAATTGCTTTAGCAATAAGTGGAATTGGTTTATCAAAGGCACGTAAAGCTGCTTTAGGGCCAACTCCTGATATGCTTATAAATTTCTCAAAAAACTCCTTCTCAAGTTCATCGGTAAAACCGATGAGAACCGGTATCCCCTTGTTTTTGGTTAGATTAAAGTAATGATATATAATCAACTCTATTGTTTGGCCCACTTCTTTAAGCCGGTGTGAAACTGTAAGAGGAGTCTCAATCTGATAAAAAATACCCTCTTTTTCAACTACAACTGATTGTTGATTTTTTTGAGATAAACGGCCTTTAATTTTACAAATCATTTTTATTGTTTTTTTTGGAGAAAAAGTTTATTTTTAAAGTTTTGTGTATGAGAAAAAGCAAATACCAAAGAAAATGCATCAGCTGTATGAACGGACTTAAATTTTTGCCCCATTATATTTTCTGCCATCTTTTTTACCTGCTTTGAATCTACATTACCTTTGCCTAACATTGCTTTTCTGGCCCGGGTTGGCGGATATTCAAAATAGTTAAGCTCTGACTGATAAGCTAATAAAGCGATTATCCCTTTTATTTGAGCTAAAACCCCCAAAGTTGTTGGATGGCGGTAGTGAGAATATAACTTTTCAACAATTATTGCTTCCGGGCTGTAGTTTAAAACCTCTTCCTTTAGCTTAGCATAAATTAGGTGTATTTTCTCAGGCAGGTCCTTTTTAGGATTAGGTTTTATCTGGCTTTCTTTTATTAAGTTAACTTTACGCCCGGTAACATTACAGACAACATAACCACAGGTGCGTAGACCTAAATCTATCGCTAAAACATCCATTTTTAGATTTCTTGGGCAATTTCTTCTAAAACTTCATCAGGGATATCAAAGTTTGCATAAACTTTTTGTACGTCCTCATGGTCTTCTAGCGCCTCAACCAGTGAAAGTACTTGTTTTGCCTGACTGCCTGACAGCTTAATAGTTGAATTAGGAATTTTAGTCAGCTCAGCATCTTCCCACTTTATATTTTTTGCAGCTAGAGCTTCTTTAATTGCTTCTAAATCCTTTGGTTCAGAAAAAATTTCATAGTTTTTGTCGCTAGTTTTAATATCTTCTGCACCGGCGTCAACAGTTATCGAAAATAGTTCTTCCTCGTCTATTTGAGATTGATTAATCAAAATATATCCTTTAGGAGTAAAAATCCACGAGACACTCCCGGCTCCGGCTAAATTTCCGGATTTTTTTGAAAAAATATTTCTGATTTCTGCCGAAGCTCTGTTTTTATTGTCAGTCAAGGCCTCAACTAATATTGCAACTCCTGCTGGCCCATAACCTTCAAACATACAGCTTTCATAACTTACTCCGGGTAGTTCTCCAGTTCCTTTTTTAATAGCTTTTTCAATATTGTCCTTGGGCATATTTGCATCATTTGCTCTTGATATAGCTGTACGTAAAGCGGGATTGATATCAGGATCTCCGCCGCCATCTTTTGCCGCAACAGTTATCTCACGAATTAATTTAGTAAAAAGTTTACCTCTTTTAGCATCAGCTGCTCCTTTTTTATGCTTAATACTTGCCCATTTTGAATGACCACTCATAATTTACCTCCTGCTATGGTTAGCTAATTAATTTCTTATTAAGTTAAAAATCCTGTCGCTTTTTTTGCCAGCTTATCGGCTTCTTTGTTTTTTTCGCGCAATATATGCTTAATTTTAAATTTATCGAATTTTGAAATAATTTTTTTTGCTAGAGTGTAAAGCGGCAGTATATTCTGATGTTTAACTTTGAAGTTACCGCTTATTTGTTCACAAACTAATTTACTGTCGGTATAAACTAAACATTCTTTTTGGCCACTTGCAATAATGTCAGATAAAGCAAAGATTAGCCCCATGTATTCGGCAAAATTATTAGACTGGATTCCTAGATAGATACTTTCTTCTTGGACTATTTTCTTATCTTTATAAATCAAATAACCAACTCCGGCTTTTCCCGGATTACCAATTGAAGATCCGTCGATATAGGCAGTGATCATAGCTTGAGGTCCTCTGGAATATAAAGAATACGCACACAACTTTCACACAAAACTAATCTGTCATACATTTTTATTTCATTTATCTTTTGGCTGGTTAATGACATATGGCAGGCTCCACAATTATCGTTTATAACCGGCACAATTGCAAGGCCACTTCTTTTTTTTAGGAGCTCTTGATACTGATTAAGAATCTTTTCATCTACATCATCAACAGAGTTATTGCGTTTATTCTCCAATTCTTTAATTTGTTGACCAATTTCTTTGGTTTGTTTTTCTAAACTATCAATTTCTTGTTTTATTTTATTAGATTCAGCCTCGGTGCTTTCTTTTTCTTTTTCAACTTTTGCTTTTTCTTGTTCTATTGTATCTAAAAACTTTATCACTTCCTCTTCGGCGCAAGAGATATCTGCCTCTATCGAACTGATTTCATTTAACTTTAGTTGATATTCTTTGTTGGATTTTAACTGGTAGAGCTGTGATTTTGTTTTTTTTAAGTTTTCTTCTTTTTGAGCAAGCTCTCCTTCTTTATTTTTTTTCTCTAATTCTAGCCGATTTACTTTATCTTTAAACGCGGCAAATTCTTTTTGTTTTTGATCTATCAACTCTTTTAGCTCAGTAATTTTTTTAGGTATATTGTTGTTTTTTTGAAGGTCAAGTTGATAGATTTCTTTATCTATTTCTTGTAGTTTTATCAACTTTTTAATTTCGTTTTTTAAATTCATTAATTTCCTTTTTTGATATGGGCCCGGGAGGATTTGAACCTCCGACCAACTGATTATGAGTCAGTTCCGACGTTCTGGCT
>JAWOBO010000006.1:0-10357 GCA_046484225.1 Candidatus Omnitrophota bacterium
AACCTGAAAATTTTCCTTGATTCTTTTTACCGGCCGGCATTGAAAGATATAGTAAGGATTAACCCCGATACTTATAAGTTTTTTTTGTAAATCAGCAAGAATTCGCGGATTGTCATTCACTCCTTTTAACAAAACCGTTTGGTTGTTTATAATAACATTGGCGCCCATAAGAGAGGCAATAGCGTCGATAGATTTTTGAGTAATCTCTCTGGGATGATTAAATTGAGTTACCAGATATATTCTTCTGGTTTTTTTAGAATTAGCTTTTAAGGAATTTAAAAGTTCTTTATCTTCTAAGATCCTATCGGGAAAAGTTACCGGAACTTTGCTTCCAAACCTTATAAAGTCCAGATGATCAACAGCAGAAAGTTTCTTCAACAAATCCTTTATTATTTGGGTCGACAAAATAAAAGGGTCTCCTCCGCTTATAAGTACATTGTTTATCTCTTTATGTTTTTGGATATATTTTACTGCCTTACCGGTTCTATGCAGCACCTCTTGGCTAGATAAGCCAATCAATCTTTTGCGAAAACAATACCGGCAATAGGCGGCGCATCTATTAGTTGCTAAAATTAAAGCAGTCTGCGGGTACATATGCTGCAAGCCTACCATTTTTGTGCTTTCTTTTTCCCCGCTTGTATCGTAAGAACCGGCTAGATTTAATTCCTGTAAAGAAGGAACTATTATCTTTTTAATTGGATCAGAAGGGTCTTTTTTGTCAATTAACGACATATAATAGCGAGTCACACGCATTGGATGCCTATCCACAACCTGCTTAAGTTGTTTTTCTTCTTGAGAAGTTAAATCGATATAGTTTTTAAGTTGATTAACAGTAGAAATGCTTTTTTTCAGTTCTTTTTGCCAACTCATAGCTCCACCTTTAAATTATTTTTATTTTATAAACTAAACCTTTTAACTTCTAGACCTCTGCCCCAATAAAAGAATATCCTTTATTTGCTGTTTATTTTTTGCCGCAAGCCAAAGTTGTTCAAAATTTTGATTTTGCAAAATGCCGGCTAAAGCCGCAAGAACCTTAAGGTGAAAAGTCCTTTCATCTTCTGTGCCAAATAATACAAAAACCGCTTTTACTTTATCATCTTTTTCCGTAAATTTAATGCCTTCTTTACAGCGGGCAACAACTAGTTTAAATTTGTTTTGCCCGGGAATAATTATATGCGGTATTGCAGCAAAAGAAGTAATAGCCGTTGAACCTTCTTCTTCTCTTTGTTTGAAAAGATCTGTTATTTTTTCTTTATCTAAATTGATTTTTTCTGATATTTCTTTAGCCAAAAATTGGAAAAAATGATCTAAATCCATACTCCTGGGGATATCAACAACAATTGAATCTTCTACTAATCTATGAAACCTGTCTATTTTTAATTGATCGCGATGAATTATAACATCTTTTAGCTCATCCTCTAAACCGTTAGGAGTTATTTTTTTATTTATAATCCTCTCTATCAAATGAAGAAAAGCATATCCAATCTTGTGCCTTTTTCGCCCATAAAAAAAATAAACTATTGCCACCAAAAACAATAAAGACAGGCTTATCTCTATAGCCACCAACCCCATATCAATTATAAGCAATATAAAAAGAATGATCGCGGCAATACTAGTCCAGGGATAAAAAGGAACTTTAAATGCCGGCTGATAATTTTGGACTTTTGCTTCTCTAAGGATAATAATTGCAACATTAGTTAAAACATATAAAGATAAAATCACCACCGAACCCAATTTTACTAAAGTTGACAAATCAAGCAGCAAGCAGATAAAAATAAATAAACCAGTTATCCCAATAGCCACTACTGGAGTTTTTTTTGTTTTGGTAAGCGTGCTGATTACAGGCGGCAGGAGATTGTCTTGGCTAAGGGCAAGCGGATATCTTGAAGCTGATAATATGCCGGCATTAGCAGTTGTAACAAAAGCAAGAAAGGCGGCCAGTGAAATTATAAAATAACCGGCATTGCCAAATAAAACTCTGCCGGCATCGGCAATCGGCGTAAGTGAACCTGGAATCTTATCAGCGGGCAATACCCCCACCATTACTACCAGCATTGCAGCATAAACCAAAACTACCGCAAGTATCGATAAAATCATCCCGCGGGGAATGTTTTTAGTAGGATTTCTTACTTCTCCCGATACACTGGCTATAGTCAACAAACCGCCAAAAGAAATAAATACAAAGCCGGCTGTTTTTAATAACCCATTAATACCTTGGGGCAGCAAGGTGCTTTGATTAAAATTGCTTAAAGATATTTTTCCGATGCCGCCGAAAATAAAAAAAATCATTATCGCAAAAAGGCTCAAAACAAGCATCACTTCAAACCTTGCCGACTCTTTTACGCCGAAAATATTAAGGCCAATAAAAAAGCAACAAGTAAAAAATGAAGAAATAAGAATTGGAAAACCAAAGAGGAGATATAAAATTTCAGCGATCCCGAAAATAGCAAAAGCTGACTTTAAGCAAAGCGCGCTCCAGCCAAAAAATGAAGATATTGTCCCCACAAACGGGCCCAGGCTTCTGGTAATAAAAAAATAATCCCCGCCGGCTTTCGGCATCGCTGTTGCTAATTCTATTACGCTCAAGGTGCCAATGAAGGCTAAGGCCCCAGCTAAAAGGTAGGAGATAAAAACCAAGGGCCCGGCTCGGTCATAGGCCAGTCCGGGTAAAATAAATATTCCCGAACTGATCATTGCTCCGGAGGCAAAGCAAAAGACATCTAAAAGAGTTATATCTCTTTTTAAGCTGCCATCTTTAGTCATTCTTTATTTTTTTTAATCTCTTCTTCAACTTCTTCTTTACCCTCATCGTAAAACTTCTGTTCATCCGGAGCTAGCTCTTTTAGCAATCTTAAGAATTCACCCGCATGCACTCTTTCTTCATCGGCAATATCTTTGAGTACATCTTGAGCTAATTTGTTATCAGTTGACTCAGCCAGCTGCATATAAAGCTGAACAGCTTCGTACTCAGCCGCAACCATAAACCGGATTGCGCGAATCAACTCTTCTTTACTGATTTTTTTATCCTTTGCCAGCCCGGAAAAAGGTGAACCAAATTCTGGCATAACAACCTCCTTTTTTAATTAATTATATTTTTAAAAACTGGGGTGGGTGAGGGGATTTGAACCCCCGACCACTTGAACCACAATCAAGTGCTCTGCCCCTGAGCTACACCCACCGAAAATTCAATATAACCATCAAACCTTCTAAATCAAGCGGTTCTCCCCAGATAAACTCCCACCTTTGAAAAATAACGATTAGCCGGCATTATTTTACCTTGTTCCTCTTCAACTTCCTCTATCACTATACCTTGAGATCGATTGACACCTCTGCTGCCACATAAAACAACTACTCCATTTTCTTGACGGCAAATTAAGCGCCCGGGGATACCGCAGTATACTTTTTTGGGAATTGAAGCTTTTTTTATCTTTAATTTTTGACCTTGAAAATATGTATAAGCGTTAGAAAACGGATCAGACAAAGCGCGAATAAAATTATATACAGCCCCAGGAGAACTGTGCCAATTAATTTCACAATCTTTTTTTAAAATCTTATGATAAAAAGATGCTTGGCTAATATCTTGTTTTCTGGATTCCACTTTATCTTTTTCTATTAAATCTAGAGATTTTAAAGTAATTGCGGGAATTTTTTTAAATATTTTTTTTAATACCTCAACGACTGTATCCTCTTTTTCTATAGATACCTCTTCTTGTAAAATAATTTCGCCTTGGTCTAAAACCTCTTCGATATAATGAACAGTAACTCCCGCAGACTTTTCCCCATTAATTACCGCCCAGTTCACGGGAGAAAAACCAGCGTATTTTGGCAACAACGCATCGTGAACATTAATTGCTCCTTTTTTGGCCAAAGCTGTTACATCAGGAGAAATCCAGGTTTCCCAATCAGAAGAAATAATAACATCCGGGCCACTATCTTTAATCTTATTTTTTATTTTTTGGCCATCTACCTTTCTAGATTCAATAACCGGTATATCATTTGATTCTGCTAGTTGCCTAACCGACTCATCCAAAAAAGAGTTTTTGTAGGTGCCTTTATCCTGGGAATGAGTAACAACTAAGTCAACTTGATGCTTTGAATTTATTAGGCCCCTCAACGCTGCATGGCCCCATGTTTGAAAACCTAAAAAAACTATCTTCATTTTAATCTTTTTCTTTGCCTAATTTATTAATTGTCTTCTGAGCCAGTAAAAATATTTTTTATTTTGTCTATTGTCCCTTTTATTGTATCAACTGTCGCTTCAATTGTGTCTTTTGGCATATCCTTTACCTTACCCATGCCTTCTTTAGCAGCATCACCAGCCTTATAGATTATTTGTTCGCTAATAAACTTAGGCCCCAGCGGTACAGACTCTTGTAAGCCTTTTCCTAGCAAACTAAGATTTATCTCAGGTGCATCCATCTTTGTTTTTAGCTTAAGATGAATTTGAGATTTTCCGTTATCTTTTTTTAATAGCCCAATAACTGTTTTAATTAACCTTTGCCGAGAAAGTTCTTTTTTGTTTTCTTCTTTTAGCTCAGTAAAATTAGCTTCTTCTAAAGATAAGAGATTATCGGCTACAAGATCATTCTCTTCTGCGGTAATTTTTGAATTTAGAGATAAAACTGCTGTTTCCAGGCCTAAATTCTGCGGCTGCCAGACAGATGGGTAATACTGCGCGAAAGCGCCGTATTGAAATGAATCAACTTCCAAAATTACATCCATATTTTTGTTAACAAAATCAAGCCAGCCTTTTGCCTTAATTAAATCCTCTAAGATTTTATCTTTCGCTTCCACAGAAGAAATAAAATCAATATTAAATTTGCCGAAATTCGGATAAGAAAAGTTATTAACCTCTAGATTTAACTCGGGAAAGGTTAGATCAATATTAGGTTTACGGCTTCTATCTATATACCTGATTGTACTATTTTTAAGATAAAAATCTTTTACTTTAATCGAAAACTTTTTACCCTTTTTAGTTCTTTTGGAATCTTTTTCCTCCGAAGAACTTTCTTTAGATGATTCTTCTTCAGAAGGTTTAGGCCGGCTAGCAGGAACTGTTGAATAGATGGGTTCAACTAAAAATTCATCTTTTTCTCTAACTAGGGTAAAGTTTAACTTATCAAAATAAACTCTATTTAGCCTCAAAGATAGTTGAAACGGATTAAAACTCCCTAAAGAAATAGTAGCTTCTGCAAAAGATAAATCACCTAAACTAAAATCATTAACTTCTAAAATAAAAGGAAATTTTAGGCTAAGTGAACCAATTTTAGGCCTTACACCCAAAGAATCTTCCATTCTTTTAGCCGCTATATCTTTACCTTTTATGTTTATAAGAGCAAAAAGGCCAATATGCAAAGCCGCGACTACAACCAAAAATATTAATATCCCAATAAAAACTTTCTTCATCTTATCTCCTATTTTAGTCTATGGACTGTCGACTATTGACTATCAACTTTATAAATGCGCCCGGCAGCCCCGACGCTCCACTTCGTTCCGGTCGGGAGAATCGAACAATGCGCCCGGCAGGAATCGAACCTGCAACCCTCGGCTTAGAAGGCCGATGCTCTATCCGATTGAGCTACGGGCGCTGGTCGGGAGAGTGGGATTCGAACCCACGACCCCTTGCTCCCAAAGCAAGTGCGCTAGCCAAACTGCGCTACCTCCCGATAAACATGAAACTATTTAGAGCATACCTTGATGTTTATCGGCACTGAGCCAAATTCATTGGCGAAGTGCCTTAAACCTAAATTAGAATTTTATTATATCGATATTTTATTGAGTGTAAAGATATTTTATAGTGTAGCTGTAAAAATCTTACTTTTTTTGCGGATTTAGAGGGCAATCGTCAGCGGATTCAGGACAAAAACCTAAATTTTTGCATTTAGCTCCAGCTGAATCAAAAATTTCAGGAAGAACCTTTTTTACAAGAACTATCATCTGAGCTGCCAACTCTCTTATCTCCCATTGCGCTCTCAAGCAAAGCCTTTCTGAGAAAAAATGAAGAAGTTGGCGGCTATTCATAGTTAAGACAATTTTTGTTTGGCATCCTTGGGGAAGAAGAAAACGTAAATCCTGATTTATTTTTTCTCTATCTAACTTATTATTTTTTTCTAAAATTTCCCGTATTTGTTTGTATTTGTTTTTTAGATAATCTGTCGCTTCAATAAAACTAGCTTCTGCTTCCTTACTATTTTTTATCGCCTTAGGAACTACAAACTTAAAATTATCCATACTGACATAACGTTGGCTCTGCTGGGAATAAGAAGCAATTCTATGTCTAACTAGCTGATGAGTGCAAACTCGAGACAAACCTGTTGCAGAAAAGGTAAAACTAACATGTTCTAAGGGAGAAAGATGCCCCCTTTTAACCAAATGATTGATAAAATTCTTTAGTTTTTCTGAAGTTAGTTTTTCTTGATCGGTATAAATCTTATAAGCAGGCAACTTTGAATAACACTGGCGGGCTGCTGAATAAATTACTTTTTTAGGATTATTTGTATAAGATAATAAATTAACTTCCATAGCTGATTAATAATAAAATATGGGAACCTTTCAGGCAGCTTTGCGGGCAAGTTTGTATTTTTTTGTTAAATATTCATAAGCTCCGAAAAATATTGCAACATATGCAAAATTAGAAATGAGTGACATTCTAAAAAAAGGAAGAGCGTTTACATAACAGCTAATTAACCCGGATAAATTTTTAGGATACCAGCCCATCAACCAAACACCAAAATTCGTAGTTAGAAAAAAGACAACTGAAGAAATTAAGGTAAACAAGAAAGTGTTGCTAACTGTCTTTTTAGCTTGCAAAATTTTACCTAAAAAATAGATAAGCACAATAGTTCCCCAGGTAAAAATTACAGTCTGATGTAAGCCAACTATCAGATCTGACCCTATAAAAATTCCTAAAGGCAACAACCAACCATATTTTTTCTTAAAATATACGCCTGAAAATAGCGCAACAGCTGCAATCGGCGCAAAATTAGGAAAGTGCGGAACAAGGCGGGCAGATATTCCTATAAATACGAATAAAATTACAAGCCACATAGTATTTTTATATTAGCAAACAATTATTTCTTGTCAATATAATTTTCTAAAAATATCTGGAAACAATTTCTGATATCTGACTATGGATATTCTCATTAGCTGCAACATATCCAATAGTTTTATAAGTAAGCGGATTCTGGCGTAAATCGGTCAATTTACCTCCGGCCTCTTCAATTATTGCTACACTTCCGGAAAAATCCCAAGGCCTGTCGTGGAATTCTACCGAACAATCAAGAACTCCCTCTGCCAGATAAGTTAAGGTCCGAACCGAAGAACCAAACATTCTTATGTTAAAAACTTCTTTAGATAAATCTCCCAGAATACCTAACATAACTTTAGGAGAATAACGAATACTCGAATCAAAAGCGATTGATGAGTCTCTCAATTGATTACAAGAAGATACAGATATTTTTTGATTATTTTTATAAGCTCCTGAACCAGATTCTGCCCAATACAGCTCATTATCATCAGGCATATAAACTACTCCCGCAACAAATTTGTTTTTGTGAACAATTCCAATTGAGACTCCAAAGATATTTATTTTTCTGATATAGTTATGAGTTCCATCTAGGGGATCTATAATCCAAAGATAGTCACTGTCTATATCCTTTTTGCCGTCTTCTTCACCAAGCACACCATGAGTTGGAAATTTATCTTCGATCTTTGCCCGAATCATAGTTTCTGCTTTTTTATCTAAGTCAGTAACTAAATTTCTGTCACCTTTAGACTCTACCTTGCTAGCCTTTCCAAAATTATCTAATAAAAAATCTCCTGCTTCCTTAGCTGCCGCTATAGCTGTATCTAAAATTTCAGCCATCAAATCCTCCTTTTAACGATTAAAATCTTTTAATCCTCGTTGGGCTTCTCTTTTTTCTGCTTTTTCTTTTAATTTTCTTCTTTTATCATAGGTATGCCTTCCTTTGGCCAAAGCAATTTCAACTTTTACCAACCCTCTTTTGGTAAAATATACCTTTAGAGGCACAATTGTTAAACCTTGCTGGCTAGTGCGGCCCATAAGTTTCTTTATTTCTCTCCGGTGCAGGAGAAGCCTTCTCCTCCTTTTTGGCTCGCTCTTAAAATAAAAACTCTGGCTAAACTCTGGAATATGTAAATTATATAAAAAAGCCTCTTCAGCCTCAATACGAGCAAAGCTATCCTGCAAGGAACAGCTCTTTTCTCTGAGAGATTTTACTTCATCGCCGCGTAGTTCAATCCCAGCTTCAAAAGTTTGTAAAATTTGATAATCTCTTTTTGCTTTTTTATTTTGTCCTACTATTTTCATCTTTTTTTAGCAAAAATTTAATCTGTTTTTATAAAGAAAAAGGAGTAAACTTCAAATACAAACCTAACCATAGAGGAATAGTCCCTATGCTAAATAAGTGAGTAATAAACACACATTGAGATACAAACTTGCTATCAGCTCCTCTCATATTAACAACAATCGGCAGAGATGCAGCCGAAGGCATAGCTGCTTCTAAAATTATAAACAAACCAAGCAATGAAAAAAACTCGAATCTTAAAACAGCTAAAAATACCAGAAAAGGTAAAACAATTAGCTTTAAAAAAGAGGCTTCCAAAAGAATAAACCATCTCCTATAAATATCTTTTATTTCAATCTTTGCTAGCCAACAACCTAAAATAATCATTGATAAAACAAAGCTAGTTTCTCCAATCATTTTAATCGGGCTAAGCAATACCGACGGGACAAATCTGGCAGTATGGGTATAAATCAAGAGTAAGGCAAAAAGGGTACCTGTAACTGGTGGCTTTAACAATGATTTAAAACGAAAACTTTCATTTTTTTTCTTAAATATAAAAAAACTGCCTATCGACCACATTAAAATATTGTATCCTAAAAGATAAAGAAAAACATAGACCAAAAACTCATTCTTTAACTCTTTTGCAAAAAGAAAATAAGCGATATTCATCGGTAAATAGCCAGCATTCTGAAAGCTAACTACACTAAAAAACTCTCTTTTTTTAGTTTTATTTCGCCCCCAGCTAATTAAAATTGACAAAATCAAGCCGCTTAAAAAGACAACAAAACTTATTCCTAAAAAGATCCAAAGCGGATGAGAAAGAACTGTTTGATAGTCTTCGATTAGATGAGAAAAAAACAGGCAGGGAATTGAAAAGTTAATAACAAATAAAGTTAAAAACTTTAGCACTCTTTTGTCGATAATTTTTTGTCTATAAAGGACAAAACCAAAACAAGCAATTAAAGTAAGTTTTATTACTGACAATGCGATAGCAACCATAGCTAAAATTATAACATAGGATATTTTATTGACAAAGACAATAAAGTTGGCTATAAAAGAAAGGATAAAGCATATTTGGCAATTATCACCATTAGCTATTAACTATTGACCATAAACTAATTAGGAGGAGTGGCTGAGCCTGGTTGAAAGCGCCTGTCTCGAAAACAGGTAGAGCCGTAAGGCTCTCGGAGGTTCGAATCCTCTCTCCTCCGCCAATTTTTATGAAAAAAAGAAATTTATATATTGGGCTCACAATTATTTGTATATTATCGGTAATATTTCTAGAAAGTTTATCCAGCAAAGCATTGCCTTCTTTAGAAAAGCCTATTTTAAGTTCGTCCGATAAAATTTCTAAAAACTTGCCTTCTCAAAACCCTATCTTTATCTTTATCAGTTTTTTTTATACCTTTTTATTTTTTGCCGGATTAATTAATTTAGGTATATCTTTTATCCGTAAAATAAAAGGTTATCCAATCAGTCACTTAAATCCTCCTAAGAAAAAACTGCCCCTAACTCAAGAAAGTACCGCTGAACTAATCTTTTTAATAAGTCTTTTAATTCTTCTTACCTTTTTTTTACCTAATTTTTTCTTATTGTTTAATAACCTAAAGCTTATATACATAATTTTAGTTACTAATTTAATTCTTCAACTAGGTACTATTTTTATTATCTTCAGTTATATAAAACCTAACTTTTTTGGCCTGGGTTTAAGAAAAAAAGAGTTAAACTTTGTCTTTAAAATATATACAGCTGCTGAATTCAACAAGGGCTTCACAGAAATAGGGGAAGCTGTCGGCAATGCCGATGGGATTGTAGGGTATCATGGAGCAGATTCCCTTGAAGGCCTGGATTTTCTCATCGCTAACGCTAATATAGCGGAGAGCCAGGCACCAAGGCTTTATGATCCGAGGCAGGCAAAAGGCAGCCTCTTAAGGATCTAGTTAAGCTATTCTGCTCAATGTTATCGCTATTGTCTTCGAAAAGTGTTTCAGCGTTTCTTCGTCCTATTTCTGAAGTTGCAACAAAATGTCTTTGTTCAAGATGTCAGCGAG
>JAWOBO010000039.1:0-30905 GCA_046484225.1 Candidatus Omnitrophota bacterium
ATTCTTGGCAGGTATTCTGGCTTAAGAGATAATAACCTACTCGTTACGCCTTCCCGTCATAACCAGACAGTGGCTTTTTGCCCAATGAATTGAGCTAGTAACTTTCGTCCCTCTTTACAGCTCCGGGAGAGCCCCTGACTCAGACAGGGTTCCCTATTAAGCCTTGCCCCTTCGACTTCGCTTAAGGGCAAAGGCACCAAAAATTATTTTTTCTAAACTCTAAAGAACGATTAATTTGATTCTATTCTAATTTTTTAAACTGTCAAGAAAAATTTAGAAAGATGATAATCGATAATCGAAATTTGACCGAATCGAAAATATTTATCCATTTTCTATTTTCAATTCTCTGTCATTTTGTTGAAACAAAATGACTGCCCCCACCCTGATTCGAACAGGGATTTCAGCCTTAGGAGGGCCGCGCTCTATCCATTTGAGCTATGGGGGCGTGATCACTAACACCTTGATCCGATAAACGAAAGGACGATAGACGAAAAGACAAATTCATCCATCGTCCTAACAAAGTGATCGTCTGTCGTCCCTCGGAACCTTGCAACATCTGTGTGTATCGATAATCTATCTGTGTATATCTGTGTTTAGAATTTGATTAGAGAGTAAACCGGATATTTTTTCATCTTTTTCCTTCCTTCTAAATCCTTTAATTCAATAAGAAAGGCTATTGCTTCAACGGTTCCTCCCAGCTTTTCAACTAACTTAGCCAAAGCTAGAGCAGTACCGCCAGTTGCCAGTAGATCATCTAAAACTAACACTTTTGCCCCTTTTGAGAATGCATCCTTATGAATTTCCAAGCTATCCTTGCCGTATTCTAAAGCATAAGAATGACAATAAGTTTTATAAGGAAGTTTCCCCGGCTTTCTTACCGGTATAAACCCGGAGTTTAACTTATAAGCCAATGCTCCGCCAAAGATGAAACCCCTGGCTTCTGCACTTACGATATAGTCTATTTTTTTATTCTTTAGCAATTTAGCTAAATCATTTATTGATTTACGAAAAGCCTTTTGTTCGCTAAGCAGAGTAGTGATATCGCGAAATAATATTCCTTTTTTAGGAAAATCCGGAATAGCTCTTATATAATCCTCTAATTTCATCAAACACTCCTTTTTTTCTCTTTTTCCGAATATTTTTTTAATTTTTTAAGCGCTTCTTTTTCAATCTGCCTTACCCTCTCTCGAGAAATATCTAATTCTTTTGAAATCTCAGCTAAAGTATGAGAAGCACCGTCACTTATACCGAAGCGTAAATCCAAGATTTTTCTTTCTCTTTTGCCTAAGGTGTCAAACAAATGGTCAATCTTTTCTCGTCTAAATATCTTGCTAACTGCTTTATTTGTATCAGAATTCCTGTCAGAAACTATAAAATCACCAAACTCTGAATCTCCCTGTTTTCCTACCGGAGCCTCCAAAGAGGATTTCTTCTGTATCCAAAGCTCGATTTCTGCAACTTTATCTTCTGAAACTTTTAACTGCTTTGCAATTTCTTTTCTGTTTGGTTCACGATTTAATTTCTGACGTATAACCTCTTGAGCTTTTTTGTATTTAGAAATAAACTCACTAGCATAAACCGGAACACGAATCGTTTTGCCTTGATCTATGATTGATCTAGTTATAGCTTGCCTGATCCACCAAGCAGCATAAGTTGAAAAGCGAAAACCGCGAGTGGTATCAAACTTATCAATAGCCCGCATCAGGCCAATATTTCCCTCAGCAATTAAATCCATTAAGGAAAGAGTAAGGTGGGTGTAATGTTTTGCAATATTAACTACTAGCTTTAAGTTGCAGTTAATCAGCCTTCTTCTTGCAACCCGATCTCCCTGTTTAGCTTTTTCAATAAGCTCAACCTCTTCCTTTTTAGTCAATACAGGAAGATCTTTAATCCGTTCTAGATAAGCTTTAATCGCGTTCATTCTTTAATTTGATCACTTTTAATTGCTAATATTACAAAATATTTTATATGAAAAAATTATTTTTGTAATCAAAAGCAATAATGGATCTACTACTGCCCTTCGGGCAGAATTTGCTTCGCAAATAAGTAGATACATCTTCACTTTCCATAGCCTTTGTTCCGATAGACGACAGATGATCACTTCGTTAAGACGATAGACGATTTTTATTTATTAATTTTTATTTTCGTCCTTCATTCTTCGTCTTTCGGAACGTAAAAGCCATTACTCGCTCTGCCAAGTTGCCTTAGCCGCAGCTAAACGCGCAATTGGAACTCTGAAAGGTGAACAGCTAACATAGTTTAATCCAATTGAATGGCAAAATTTCACTGAATCTGGATCTCCACCGTGCTCACCACAAATACCAATTTTTATTTGTTTCTTTTCTTTTTTACCCAATTTAGTTGCAGTTTCTACCAAAACTCCTACCCCTTCTAAATCCAGACTTTGAAAAGGGTCTTTTTCATAAATTCCTAGATTTACATAATCACCTAAGAATTTTCCTGCATCATCACGGGAAAAACCGCACCCCATCTGAGTAAGATCATTTGTGCCAAAAGAAAAGAAATCAGCTTCTTGAGCAATTTTATCAGCAGTAACAGCTGCCCGGGGCACCTCAATCATTGTGCCAATCTTTACATCAAAAGGCAACTTCTTAAGCTTTTTCTTTTTCTTTATCTGATTAATTACATCAACTATAACTTTTTTCTGTAATTTAAACTCTTTAACATTTCCTACCAAAGGAACCATTATCTCTGGCTTGACTTTATTCTTTTTTCCAGATACTTTTAAGGCAGCTTCAACTATCGCCCTAATTTGCATCTGGGTTATCTCAGGATAAGTTATCCCTAGACGGCAACCACGATGGCCCAGCATTGGATTCGTCTCATGCAGGGCATTAACAATTCTTTTTACCTTAGATGATTTTATTCCTAAAGCATTCGCTAATTCTTTTTGCCCAGCTACGTCATGCGGCAAAAATTCATGTAGTGGCGGGTCAAGTAACCTTATCGTACAAGGTTTTCCGCCTAAAGCTTTAAAAATACCTTCAAAATCTTTCCTCTGCAAAGGAAGCAGTTCTTTTAAGGCTTGAAGATACTGACTTAACGGCTCTTTTAACTGTTTTTCTATTTTTTCTTTTTCTTTTTCATCATCTGTTGTTTCTAGAGTTGTTCTTAGGCGTTTTACTTCAGGAGCAACTAAAATTAACTTCCGAAAAGAAACAATCCTTTCGCCTTCAAAAAACATATGTTCTGTTCTGCATAATCCAATACCTTCTGCTCCTAGTTCCACTGCTACTTTTGTATCACGCGGAGTGTCAGCATTAGTCCTTACTCCTATTTTTTTCATTTTGTTAGCCCAGCCCATCAAGATTCCAAAAGGGCCGCCCATCTTAGGAGGAATAGTTTTAATCTTATCAAGATAAACCACACCTTTTGTTCCATTTAAGGAAATAAAATCACCTTCTTTAACTATTTTATTACCAACTTTCATCTTCTTTTTTGCTTCTTCCATAGTAATATCACCGGCTCCAGCAACACAGCATTTGCCCATTCCTCTAGCTACTACAGCAGCGTGTGAAGTCATACCGCCGCGAGCAGTTAATATCCCTTTTGCAGCATGCATTCCTTTTATATCTTCCGGCGAAGTTTCAACTCTGCAAAGAATAACATCTTCACCAGCTTCTTTTTGTTTTTCAGCATCTTCTGCATTAAATACAGCCTTTCCTACTGCTGCTCCCGGAGAAGCTGGCAGCCCTTCAGTTGAAAAAAGTTTAGCTTTTTTTTCTTCTTTTTCATCAAACATCGGATGAAGTAGTTGGTCTAGCTGTTCTGCAGTTACTCTAGATAAAGCTTCTTTCTGAGATATAAACTTACTCTTTACCATATCTACTGCAATTCTTACTGCAGCTTGAGCTGTCCGTTTACCGGTCCGAGTCTGAAGCATATAAAGGTTATTGCCTTCCATAGTAAATTCAAAATCCTGCATATCTTTATAATGATTCTCTAGTTTTTTTCTTACAGCAATCAGCTTATTATACATTGTTTTGTCATTTTTCTTCATGTCATCAATTGGATGAGGAGTTCGAATCCCGGCAACTACATCTTCGCCTTGAGCGTTCATCAAGTATTCTCCATAAAGTTTATCTTCACCAGTCGAAGGATTACGAGTAAAACCAACACCGGTTCCTGAATCCTGGCCCATATTTCCAAAAACCATAGCTTGGACATTAACTGCTGTACCTAAAAGGCCTTTAATCCCATTAATTTCTCGATAGGCAATAGCCCGTTTATTATTCCATGAACCAAATACAGCATCTATTGATTTCATTAATTGTTCTTTGGGATCCTGAGGAAAGTTAGAATTTTTATGTTGTTTATAAACTTTTTTATAGCGAACAACTAACTCTTTAAGATCATCTACATCTAAAGCAACATCAGGAACTGCTTTATTTAATGTCTCCTGAACTAAGGAACTAGCTTTTTTAATTCCTTTCTTTTTGGCAATTTTTCGCTTTACTTCCTCGAGTTGATGCTCAAATGCATTGTGAGGTACTCCCATAGCTACATCGCCAAACATTTGAATAAAACGACGGTATGAATCCCAAGCAAAACGAGGATTATTAGTAATTTTGGCAAGGCCTTCTACACTTTTATCATTTAAACCAAGATTTAGAATCGTATCCATCATCCCCGGCATTGATACCGCTGCCCCGCTTCTTACTGACACTAATAGGGGGTTATTGCTATCATCTAATTTTTTTCCTACAGCATCTTCTAAGTTTTTTAGATCTCTGTCAATTTGAGATTGGAGGCCTTTAGGATAATGACGATTATTTTTATAATAATCACGGCAAACTTCTGTAGTTATAGTAAAACCGGGAGGCACAGGCAAGCCAATAGTTGACATTTCCGCTAGATTAGCCCCTTTTCCTCCTAATAATTGTTTCATGCTTTTGTCTCCATCTGCCTTGTCCTTGCTGAAAAAATATACATATTTCTTAGCCATTTCCTCGTCCTCCTTAAATCTTTTTTAGCTTATCGTTAATATAATCTAATACCTTCTCAATGCTAATTCTATCCTGAGCCATACTATCACGGCTGCGAACAGTTACTTTTTTATCGGTTAAACTGTCTACATCGACAGTTATACAGAAAGGAGTACCCACCTCATCTTGGCGCCGATACAGTTTTCCGATTGAAGCTGTATCGTCATAAGTAGCAGATACTTTACTTTTTATATCATAAAAAAGATTTTTTGCAAGCTTAACTAATTCTTGATTCTTTTTTAATAAAGGAAATATTGCAACTTGATATGGCGCAAGATGTGGTTTTAATTTTAAAACAGTTCTTTTTCTTCCCTTGACCTCTTCTTGGCAAAATGCATCTGAGATAACAGCAAAAAAAGTCCTATCTACGCCAGCTGAAGGTTCAATAACATAAGGGGTAATCTTTTCTTTTGTTTTTTGGTCAAAATAACTAAGATCTTTTTTACTCTCTTGTGCATGTTTGGTTAAATCATAATCCCCTCGGTTAGCAATACCTTCAAGCTCACTCCAGCCAAAAGAAAAATTAAACTCAATATCAGTGCAAGCCTTGGCATAATGAGCCAATTCTTCTTGAGAATGTTCACGTAGTCTTAAATTTTCTTTATTTAGCCCGATAGTATTAAGATAAAAATCATAACGTTCTTTTACCCAGTAGTTATAAAGTTCTTTTGCTTTTTCTGGCTTAACAAAATACTCTATCTCCATCTGCTCAAACTCTTTCATTCGAAAAATAAAGCTTCCGGTAGTAACTTCATTACGAAACGCTTTCCCAATTTGAGCAATTCCTAACGGCAATTTCTTACGAGTAGTATTTAGAACATTAGCAAAGTTAACAAATATGCCTTGAGCCGTCTCCGGGCGTAAATACCCATAATATGGCTTATCTTCTGCCGCGCTCATATTTGTCTTAAACATCAGATTAAATTTTCGAGGCGGATTTTTTTTAATATCTATTTCATCCTTACATTCTGGACATTTGTAGATACCTTCTCTAATTTTTTCAATCATATCTAAGCGGAACCTTTTGCCGCAACTGGAGCAATCAACTAGTAGATCTGAAAATCCCTTAAGATGGCCGGATGCCAAAAAAACGCCTTCAGCCATAATAATACTTGAATCAAGGCCAACGACATCATTTCTGTTTTCTACATATTCTTTCCACCAAATATCTTTGATTTTTTTCTTTAAACTAACACCAAGCGGGCCATAATCCCAAATACTGGATAGCCCTCCATAGATCTGAGAACCTCCAAAAATAAAACCCCGGCGTTTGCATAAAGAAATAATTTTTGTTAATTTGTCTTCTGCCATTATTTTATAATCTCTTTTTGTAAATAAAATCTAATTATTTTATCGAAAAGATTAATTAATTATAAATCGTTGCAGGCAATACTAAATTTAAAGATAATAAACTTGGCCTTTGGCCAAGAAGTATTGGCTGCCATAAGCTACAATTATACCTTAAAAATTAGATTTTTTAAGGATTTTTTTATTTAACAATTATGTAGGGGCACGGCATGCCGTGTCCTTACGTATATGTTGGATTGAATGATATGATACGAAAACCATTCCACCCTTTCGGGTGGACATCGAGATTTATTTTCTCTGCCAGGTGTATTCGCCTTTGCCTGAATCGTAAACCTCAAAATACCATCCTGAAGGAGCCCGCTGGTAGTGGTCTTTGAAAAATATTTTCTCAACTGCAGAAAGTTTAGCGTCATTTTTCTTTGCAGTATTTTCGTAGATAATTTTACGATCCTTATTTTCTCCAGATATAATTTCCTTTACCTGGCTAGGCGCATCACTTTTTATTAATTTCAAATACCCGTTTCTGTTTTCACCAATATAACCTTTATTAAAATAACTTTCAATTTTGGGAGCCCGTTGCTGCCTACGCTCAATAGCTTCAGATGAATCATCTGCCGCATAAACTGACCCTACACTCAATATAGAATTCATCTGCGGATTATCGTTACTATAAATTTGATCTTCAATTGATTCTGCTTCTTTTACCACATGCTGGTAAACATCTAGGCGCATATTGATATCTACTTTAAGCGGCTTTTTTGTTTCCACTGCTACTCTTGCACAACCAATCAATACAATCAAAAAGACAAAAAAAGTTACCTTTCTCATTTAGAACCTCCCAAAATATTATGCAACTTAATAGTTATATTTCTTTCACCAAGCTCTTTTGAGCTAAAATTTGCTTCAAAAACAATATCATTTTCCTCTAGATCAACTTTTATATTTCCTTTATCATATTTGTAATTCTTTAAGTTGTCAAGGAGATAGCGGTAGGACTTTTTATCAAGCCGATTTTTTAAAAAGTCTAAAGAAGTTTCCTTTTTAAAATTAATTACTCCTCCTCCTCGGTCATCAACATCTAAATTTAGATAAGATAGCTTATTATTCTTAAAACAACAATTAACTTTACCACTAAACTTTCCTTCTAAATTTATTTCCTCTTTATCACCAAATAAAAAAACTATATCTGATAAAGCTAAGTCTTTAGCAGCTAAATCCATGCAAATATTGTTAAAATCACCTAAATCAAGATAGCCTGACAAAAGAGAAGCAGAATCAATAAAAGTAGACTCTAAGTTATAAAAATATAATTCATCTTCCCTCAACCTAATAGATAAACTAAAATCTCCTATTTCTTTACCTTTAAACGATAAATTATTTCCTAAAAACTGATAATAATTGTCATGAGGGATGAGACCAAAGTTTAAGCTACCAAATTGCTGATCTTTTAGTTGAGCATCAACGATTTCTAAAGACTCCAGGCTTAGCTGAAAAAGAAAGTTAACCTTATACCTAGCTTCAATCTTTTTTGCCTTAAACTGAAAATTATCCTTAGCCAAATTAGCTTCATTTATAATAATTTTTTTCAGCCCAACGTTAACACCTTCAAAAGAAGCTTCAATCTTAAAATTAGAATTCAGATAATACTTTAAAGATTCTTTCGCTATTATATTTCTAGCTAAAAGGATTACCGCAACCACCAAAAATAAAAATATAGCTATTTTTTTCATTTTGCTACAACCGGAAGGCTATTCTCTCTCTATAACTCTTATCTCCTCGGGGCTGTTTACAATTATCTCCGGGCCATTGTATTCTCTAATTCTTCCTGAAACTTCGACGGTTTTGCCCCGATAAAAATCAGCCGGTTTTATGCCTTTTTGATGAAAATAGTCTAAAGTATTATTAAAGATAACTGCAGTAAAATCGGTTTTATAGTCCGGGCCAAAATTTAGGTAAGTACACTTATTAGATTGATAAGTATTTATAACTTTTCCTTTAACTGTGCGAATTTGATTTATAAATCGATGAGCTTGCTGGTGGCTGATTGCCTGATACACCCCCCACATTCCTCTATCGTTTCGGCGAGCTTGTTTTTGTGCTTTAGCTAACAGCTCAACATATTTAACGTTAGGCGGATAAGTATACAAAGTAGCATACCCCTTTTCTAATAACTTTTTATTTACAAATTTATCATCGACAAAACAATAGCCAAGCAACCTTCCGTAACGGTCTTTTTTATCGATATCAAATTCAATCCTAACAATTTTCCCCTCAACTAACTTTTTATTAAATTGAGTAGCCTCACGAGAAAAGGGCTGAGGATCATAGACAAATTGATCACCCTTTTTAATCCTTGACTCTGGAGTATCAATACCAATGTAGCGAAGATGTTCTCCGGTTGAAAGAATTATTGTATCTCCATCTATGACTTTTTTTACTTTAATTTCAGAATAGTCGGCGGGATTACAAGCTAATAAGAAAAAAAATATAATTAATAGAAATTTCTTCACTGTAGCTGGTCAACTATTTCAAAAAATATTTCTTGAGCAAACTGAGGCTTAGGCATATAGCTGCGGCGGGCTGCTATCTTTAATCTTTGATAGTCTGTATCTATACTGTTTATCCTAACAGTAACTGCATGTTCAGAAACTACAGCTTTAATATATCCTCTAGCTTGATTTATAACTAAAATTTCAGCTTCTTTTTCTTCCAGCGTATCTAGACAAAGATCCCAAAGAACCCGATACTCAGCTGAAATTTTCCCTTCTGCTGCATCATTGCTTAAAGCATATCCTCCTGCAGCTCCGGCTCCAATTAAAATTGGGATACAACCAGTAGATAATAAAACAAAAATACAGCCTAGGTAAACTATTTTTTCTCTGATTAAGCTAATCACAAAAACAAATATATCAAAAAAATAATATTTTGCAAGTTTTAGTTAACTAGCTTTATTTTTTTTAAAACAAGTCCGGCTGCTTTTAACTAAAGCATCTTGAGCCCGGTAAGGAGGCCTAAACCCTAAAGATTTAATTTTTTCTGTGCTATAGGCTCGATCTTTGAGGAAAAAACTAAAACGTTTACCTAAAAAAGGGATTCGGCAAAAGAAATGAGTTAAAAAAGAAGGGATAGGTAAAGGAGGTTTTGCCCCGATACCTTCGGCCATCTTTCTAAATACTTGGTTAATTGTCAAAATCTCTCTGTCGGCTACAAAAAATGAACCTTCAAGCATATCTTCACTTCCTAAAGCAAAAATTATTGCTTCTACTACATTTTTAACATAAGCAAGATGAAGTTTATGCCTGCCGCCCTCAAGCAAAGGGACCATCCTCCATTTCAGCAATTTAAGCAAAAACGGAAAAGCATGCGGCTCATCCTCTCCATAGACCATAGGAGGCCTCAAAATAATGACCGGCAACCCCTTCCTCCGGTAAACTAAAACTTTTTTCTCGGCCTCTAGCTTTGATTGACCATAAACATTAGTTGCAGAATGCGGTAAATCTTCGGTCAGGGGCAACTGTTTATTCCCGCTTACAACAGCCACCGAACTTAGATAAATAAACCGCTCTATGCCTAATTCAACTGCAAGTTTACAGATATTTTCAGTTCCAAAAATATTTATTTTATCAAAGTTCTTTTTCTTTTTACCTTCTAGGCGAGCTGCACAATGAATAATAATGTCTATAGGAATTTTAGTTAATTTCTTTAAATCATTCTCTTTGGTTATATCTGCTTTTATTAATTTTAACTTTTCGTTTTTTAAATTTTTTGCTTTTTCCGGAAAACGACTGATAGCAACAATAGAATATTGATCCAAGTCAACAAGTCGTTTTATAAGATGCCTGCCAATAAAACCAGTCGCCCCAGTAACAAGAACTGTCTTTTTTTTGCCGCCTTTTGCCATTTTATTCTTTTTTCGTTTCGATTTTTTTAACCCTTTGATCAAGAATCCTATTTATCTTGCTCAGATCTTCTTTTGATAGCTTCCACCCCATGCTCCCTAAATTTTCTTCTAATTGTTTTGGTTTTCTGGAACCGACTATACTTGAGGTAATCCCAGTTTGAGAAAAATTCCAATTTATCACCAGTTGGGTAAGAGTTTTTTGATAGCTAGAAGCAATGCTTTCTAACTTTTCCAAGGTTTCCCTATTTATGGAAAAATAAGGTTCGGTAAAATGAAATGATTTTAACTTTCGATTTCTATCCTCAGGAATATCTGTATCGTTTAAGAAAAATTTACCAGTAAGCAATCCACTGTAAAGAGGCGCATAGCTAATAATTGCAATCTCATTTTTTTCACAAAAAGAAACAATATCTGTTTCAATATCCCGCTTAAACATACTATATTCCGGCTGCAAACAATCAATAGGGCAATACTGCATAAATTCAGACATTTGTTCTACAGAATAATTGCTTACCCCCACTGCTTTAGTTATTCCCTTTTGCTTTAACTTATACATAGTTTCGGCAGTTTCAGCAATCGGAGTATCAGGATCCGGCCAATGAACTTGGTAAAGATCAAAATAATCAGTTTGAAGACGGCTGCGTGATAGATCAACCTCCTCAAGCATTCTTTTTTTTCCTAAATCATGTAAAATATCAGACCCCTGCCAATTGAGGCCTAATTTGGTAGCTAAAACTATTTTTTCGCGCAACTTACGTTTACGCAAAAAACTACCAATGACTTTCTCCGATCGGCCCCGTCCGTATACAGGAGCTGTATCTATCATAGCAACCCCACCCCTTACGGCTTCATCCATAACCTCTACTGAATTTTTATCTTCTTGCGGGCCCCACCAAATGTCCCCGCCAAAAGCCCAGGTACCTAAGGTAACCGGAGAGACTGGAATGTCGATATTGTTGATTTTTCTATAATCCATAGCCTTCCTGCTTAAGAATCTATTATAAAATAAAGCTTAAAAATTACAAGGATTTGAAAAATAAATAAATTCCCACCTCAAAGATGGGAATTGGTTATTCGGAAGGAGTTAATTCTTGCTGGCAATAAGATAAAAGATCTTTCTCTCTCTTTTTATCCAATTTTGACCAGCCATAAACAATTGTCCCGATTGTATCAGATATTTTTAAACAATGGGTATCAAAAGCCAAATCTTCTGGAATATCATCACCGCCAATATAAGACCAGCGCTTACCATGAATTTCTGCCAAGTGGATAACCACTCCAAATTCATTAGCTACTCGTTTTGCAACTTGATTAAATTTTTCTTTTATTTTCTCATCCATTTTGTTTCATCCTTTCGTCTTTCGTCCTTCGGAACGTCAAAAGTAGAGGTCCCTTTCTCCATTTTTTATCCTATCATAAAAATCAATAAATTGTTGATATATTTTTGGATTTTTTTCTTTTATTTCATTTATCTCTTTGTTTATAACTTTTTGTCCTACTTCCTTAGTCTTCTTACTAGCGAAATCATCAAGCCATTCACGAAAAGTTAAAACTGCATTAAGCTTACAAAACTTACCTTCTTCTCCGCTTTTTAACAATTCCATAATACATTTACCAGTTCTGCCGCAGCGATATCCAGCTGTACAAAATGAAGTTATAAACCCCATCTGGGAAAATTTACAAACTACCTCGTCTAGGCTTCTGGTATCTCCTAGCAAAAACTGCTGCCGGTTACTACTTTGAGTTTGAGTAGCTTTGCTATATCCACCTATTCCTATCCGGGTAGAAGCATCAGTTTGAGTCACACCCAGTTTTAAAGAATCCTCTCTAATTTCAGGCGTTTCTCTGGCAGTAATAATCATTCCGGTATAAGGAACTGCTAATCGAATAATAGTAATTAATTTTTTAAAATCCTGGTCACTGACTTTAAATTTCGAATCCTGAGTAAAAGGTGAATTGTCTGCCGGCTCAAGCCGGGGAAATGAAATTGTATGTGGGCCAATTCCGAATCTATCCTCTAGCTCGCGTGAATGCGACACCAAACCCATCACCTCAAACTTCCAATCATAAAGCCCGAAAAGAGCCCCAATACCAACATCGTCAATACCTGCCTCAAAAGCCCGATGCATGCAATAAAGACGCCAATCATAGTTACCTTTGATTGTACCTTTAGGATGTAACATTTTGTATGTATCAGGATGATAAGTTTCTTGAAAAACCTGATAAGTTCCTATGCCAACTTCATTCAATCTTTTTAAATCATCAATTTTAAAAGGAGATGCGTTTATATTTACTCTCCGAATTTGGCCAAAACCATTTTTTGTTTCTTCCCGAACTGAATAAATTGTTTTGATGCTCTCTTTTATATAATCAACATCATTAAGCGGATGCTCTCCGTAGACAACAATTAAACGCTTATGGCCAATTTCTCCAGCCAGCACTTTCGCATCAGACTCGATCTCAGAATAATTTAATACTTTTCGTCTGGCATTTTTATTTGATTCGCGAAATCCACAATAAAGACAATCGTTTACACAGAAATTACCTAAATATAAAGGAGCAAAAGTTACAATTCTATTGTCATAAACTTTTTTCTTTATTTTAAAAGCAGTCTCTTGCATCAAAGCGAGTAATTCTTTATCTTCTACAGAAAGCAATGCCGCTGTTTCTTCTAAACTTAATGTCTCGATCGTTAAAGATTTTGCTAAAATACCTTCAACTTCTTTTTTACCAACCTTTCTCTTTTTAGTTAAAAGAGATTCTATCAAACCTTGATTAATAAAAGAAGCCTGATCTTTTTTCTTATATTTTTTGATCTCATCTTCTTTTATTCTATTTTTTTTCCATAAATCTAGGTCTATTTTTGTTTGCATTTCTAGCCTCCGCTTTTTCCTCTTGATAAGCTTCTTGTGCCTTTGGGAAAGGAGAAAGCACCCTCTCTAGGACTCCTTGCAAATGTGATATCGCCAATCCATAATTAGTTAAAGCAACATTTTGTTCCTTCGCTTTTTGAATTCTAAAAAGTTTTTCTCTACGCGTAATCATACATCCCCCGCAATGAATGATCAACTTATATTTCGATAAATCATCCGGGTAATCCCTTCCAGCGCAAGAATCAATTTTTATATCTTTTTTTGTATATTGCTTTAACCATTTAGGTATTTTTATCCGCCCAATATCATCTTCTATGGGATGATGTGAGCAAGCCTCTGCGATTAGAACCTTATCTCCGCTTTCTAAGCTATCAATAGTTACTGTGGCTTTAACTTCCTCTATCAAATCACCTTTATTCCGTGAAAAAACAATTGAAAAGGTAGTACAATTTACCTTATCTGGGGTATTTTTTACCATAAATGAAACCACTTGAGAATCACAGATAACTAAATCCGGATTATTTTTCAGTCGATCAAGACTATGGGGGTATTGGCTTTCTTTAACAACTAAAGCCATTTGTTTATGATCTAGACAATCTCTTATGGTTTGTACTTGCGGAAGGATAATCCTTCCTTTGGGAGCTTCAAGGTCGATAGGAACAATTAAAGTTGCTAGGCCAGCCTCCGGCAAAAGATCCCCCACCAAAGAAGGCGGATTTATAAAATCATCAGGACAAGATTTTATTAAATAACTTTTTAGTAAATTGACATATTTATCTCTATTTTCTATATCTATGCTAGATACCAGTAAATAAAAATCAGCATATTTTTTCACCCTTTCAATAAAATCTTTTTTTGGCTTTTTTTGATCAACTTTATTGATGGCTATAATTAAAGAAGTATTTCTTTTTTCTGCCTCCGAAACTACTGCCCTCTCAAAATCTGACCAAACATTAGCCTCAACAATAAGAATAATAATATCGGCCCGGTCAAATATTTTCCTTGTCTTTGCAAGCCTCAAAGAAGATAACTCTGATTTATCATCTACTCCGGCAGTATCTAAAAAAACTACCGGGCCAACCGGAAGAAGCTCCATTGACTTTTCGACAACATCGGTTGTAGTACCGGCAACCGAGGAAGTAATTGATACATCCTGGCCGGCAACCATATTTAAAAATGTTGATTTACCAATATTGGTTCTTCCGAATAAACCTAATTGTAGTCTTAATGATTTAGGAGTTTTTCTCATAAGGTTGGGGATTGACACCAATTATTTTTTATAAAGCGGACGCGGCACGTACCTTGTATGTAACAGTTTTTTAGATTTTTCTTTTGATGGTTTTCCTAGAAAATCCTTATATAACTTTTTTATATACGGATTATCATGAGAAAAATGAATTTCTTTTTTATCGTCATCTTCATAAAGCCCAGAAGCTCGCCCAATACGTAGTTGATCAGTAACCCCATAAGGCTGACCGCCGCCGCCAATACAGCCTCCTGGACAAGCCATAACTTCAATAAAATCATAGGGAGGATTTTTACCTTCGGCTAAAGCTTGACGAACTTTGTTTAAAACAGCCTCAACATTTCCCATACCATGAGCTATAGCTATCTTGACCTTTTCTCCGGCTATATTTATAGCTGTTTCCTTTACGCCTTCAAGCCCACGAACATCATTATATTTTACTTCTCTAAAATTTTTACCGGTAATTAAATAATGAGCTGTCCTCAAAGCTGCTTCCATAACCCCACCGGTTGCGCCAAAAATTACCCCTGCTCCAGTATAATCACCTAAAATATTATCACTTTTCTCTTCTTCTAAGCTAGCAAAATCAATTCCAGCCTGTTTTATCATCCTCGCTAACTCTCGAGTAGTCAACGACACATCAACATCTTGATATCCAGATGCATACATCTGGTTGCTTCGACCTATCTCGTATTTTTTAGATGTACAAGGCATAATTGACACCATATACATATCTTGTGGATCTATTTTATTTTTTTGAGCGAAATAAGTTTTTGCTAACACCCCTAGCATTTCATGAGGAGATTTCGAAGATGAAAAGTTATCAATCATATCCGGATAAAATTTTTCCATAAAATCAACCCAAGAGGGGCAACAAGTAGTTATCAAAGGTAACTTTCCCTTTTTATGAACAAAACGCTCTACAAACTCAGTAGCTTCTTCCATAACAGTAACATCAGCACCAAAAGATGTATCAAAAACTGCATTAAACCCTAACCGGCGTAAAGCAGCATAAATCTTTCCGGTTAAGTTAGCTCCAATTGGAAAATTAAATGCCTCCCCAATTGCAACTCTTACAGCAGGAGCAATTTGAACCATGCAATATTTTTTTTCATTGTATAGAGCTTGAAAAACTACGTCAGTTTGGTCGTGTTCAGCAATAGCTCCTGTGGGGCAATGTGCCGAACATTGTCCACAGCGAATACAAGGACTTTCTGATAAATTAATATCTCCGGCAGCAGAGATTCGGGTTTTATGGCCCCTTTCAATAAAAGAAAGAGCCCATACGTCTTGTAAATCCTGGCATACCTGTACGCACCTGCCGCAAAGAATGCATTTAGAAGGAACAAGATCAACCGTTTTAGTAGATTCATCTTCAGGAACATCTCGCAAAAATTGAGGAAAAGAAACATCCCTTATGCCAAAATCAGCAGCTAACTTTTGTAGCTCACAATTATTATTGCGGGCACATTGGAGACAATCATTAGGATGATTTGATAAGATCAGTTCAATAACTGTTCTTCTTACCTTTTGAAGTTCATTGTCATGAGTAATTATATTCATCCCCTCTTCTAAGGCAGTACAACAAGCCCGAAGCATCTTTTTTGACCCTTTATTTTTAACAACACAAATACCGCAAGCAGCGCTCGCGTCTAAATCGGGATGCTTACAAAGAGTAGGAATATCTATATTTATTTTTTTGGCAGCATCAAGAATTGTTGTGCCTTTTTTTACTACAACTTCTTTATTGTTTATTATTGCTTTAATCATAATTAACCTTTTTTTATCGCTCCAAAACTACAAATTTGAAAGCATTTTCCACACTGTATGCAGTTATTTTGATCTATTTGATAGCCTCTTTTTTTATCCCCAGAAATTGCTTCTACTGGACAGACCTTCATGCAAGCGCCACATTTTTTACATTTACCTTCAATTATTTGATATTTCAATAAATTCTTACATTTTCCCGCGGGACAAGTCTGGTCTTTAATATGAGAAATATATTCATCGCGAAAAAATTTCAAGGTTGATACCACCGGATTAGGCGCGGTTTGGCCCAACCCACACAAAGCAGTTCTCTGAACCGCATAAGCAATATCTTCTAATAACTGCAAATCTTTCATATTTGCCTGGCCTTTAGATATTTTCTGAAGGTATTGCAACATCTGATAAGTTCCAATTCGACCCGGAGAACATTTACCACAAGCTTCTTCTACACAAAATTTCATATAAAATTTAGCAATATCAACCATACAATCTTTTTCGTCCATAACAATCATTCCGCCGGAACCCATTATCGAACCTAACTTCTGCAAACTCTCATAATCCACAGGAGTATCAAAATGTTTTTGGGGGATAACCCCTCCAGACGGCCCACCAGTTTGAATTGCTTTTACTTTACCGCCGGATACACCCCCACCAATATCATAAACAATTTCCCGTAAAGTTGTACCCATAGGAACTTCCACTAAACCTGAATTTTTAACTTTTCCGGTTAGAGCAAAAACTTTGGTCCCTTTAGAATTTTCACTTCCAATTTTTGAAAACCACTCCCCTCCCTTATCAAGAATAATTGAAATATTAGCCAAAGTTTCAACATTGTTGATAACGGTCGGCCTAGACCAAAGCCCTTTTACAGAAGGATAAGGCGGGCGCGGGGAAGGGTAACCACGCTTTCCTTCAATTGAGGCAATCAAGGCAGTTTCTTCTCCGCAAACAAATGCACCAGCACCAAGACGAATCTGTAAATTAAAACTAAAACCAGTATTTAAAATATTATCCCCTAATAAGCCATATTCAACTGCAGCATCAATAGCTTTTTGAATTCGGGAAATAGCAAGAGGATATTCAGCTCGAATATAGAAAAATCCTTCATTAGCACCTACTGCAAAACCAGCAATAATCATCCCTTCTATAATTGCGTGAGGATTCCCTTCTAAGAGGCTCCTGTCCATATAAGCCCCGGGATCGCCTTCATCACCATTACAAATTATATATTTTTTCTCTGCTTCTACTCCTTTAGCAAAGTTCCATTTCAACCAGGTGGGAAAACCGCCCCCACCTCTTCCCCGCAAACCGCTTCTCTTTAGCTGATCAATCACATTTTGCCTGCTACCTTCAGAAAGAACCTTTTCTACCGCTCTATACCCATCTAAAGAAATATAGTCATCGATGCTTTCCGGGTTAACCTTTCCGCAATTTGAAAGAATTAATTTAAATTGCTTTTTTTCAGTATCGGTTTTATAAACATGCTCTTCTTGAACTTCTCCGGAGATAATATGTTTTTTTACTATTTTTTCGGCTAATTCAGGTGTGACCTGTTTATAGGTCACAGAATCTCTGCCATCTAACGAAACTTCTACCAACGGCTCTGCGTAACACATACCGGCACAGCCACATTTTTGAATATCAATATCTAAATTATTCTCTTTTTTTAGCTCGGTAAAACGATTTAATATGTCTTTTGCCCCCGCCGCTATACCGCAAGAGCTTAATCCAATCTTAATAAAACCAGACCTTCTCGTTTGAAGTTTTTTGCGAAACTCTTTTATTTTTTTACAATTTAATTTATCCATATCAATTCTTATTTTGTCTATATTTAGAAATAATACCTTCTAGATTATCCGATGAAACCTTTGAATATATTTTTTGATCGACCATAATCACAGGAGCCAACCCGCAGCAGCCTAAGCACCTAACAACTTGGAGATGAAAAAGGCCGTCTTCTGTAGTCTGGCCTTCCTCTATTTTAAGAATAGTTTTAATCTTATCAACTAATTCCGAAGCACCTTTTAGATAACAAGCTGTACCCATGCAAACCGAAATCATATGCTTGCCGGGAGGGGAAAGTTTAAAAAAGTTGTAAAAAGTTATAACTTCATAAATTCTGGCTAAAGGAATCCCTAAAAGACGGGACAACTGAAAAGAAATGCCTCTAGGCACATAACCATAGTGATTTTGTATTTCATGAAGAACCATTACCAAATTACCTTTTTTATCTTTCCATTTGTTAGCAAAACTAGTAATTTGTTTAATTAATTCTCTGTGCTTCTGCCCGCCGCTTTCACCAATATATGCCTTTATTATCTTAAGCAGCTCTTTTGCTTCTATCGGCTTTTCAATAACAGTCTTAACTGACATCGCTTCATTTTTAAGGATATTTTTTAACTTCTTATTTAACTCCTTGCCAATTCCTGTTGCCAAGATAACCGGAATGTCCTTTATTTCTGCATCCTTTGACATTGCCTTAGCAGTTTCGGCACCCTCAGTTTGATACGCCATCTTCATATCTAGCATTATCAGATCAGGTGTTTTCTCTTTTGCCTTGGCAAATCCTTCTTTGCCGTTATAAGCCTGAAGTGTGCTGTAGCCATTTCCTTCTAAAAGCAAGGAAATTGCTTCCACAAAATCAGCGTCATCATCAATAATTAAAATTTTATTCTTCATAATTTTATAATTTTTAAATTGCTATTGTACCACTTCTAAACTAAACTTAAAACTATTTCCCTCTGCTTTTGGCTCAACCCAAATATCTCCATCATGTTTGCTGATAATTTCTTTAGTGATATAAAGGCCGATTCCAGTTCCTTTAATTTTTTCTGTACCGCGATAACGCAAACGGCTAAACTTTTTAAACAATTTATCAATATCAGTCTTATCTATAGGTTCCCCTTGATTGTATATCTCAACTATAACTTTACTCTTATCTAACTTAGTTGATATTACAATTTCTCTACCTTCTTTGCCATACTTTATTGCATTTGATAAAAGATTATTCAGTGCTATTTGCAACAACCCTGAATCAACCTCCACCTCTAATGAAGGAACTGCTTTATTTATAATCTTTATATCTTTATCAGCAGCTGCTTGCGAATATGAATCAATAGATACATCAACTATGTGCTCTTTCAACAAACAACGAAATTTGTTCAAAGATAATTCTTGTTTTTCAATTCGGCTAAAATTTAAAAAATTACGAACGGTTGTAGTTAAATAGTCCAGGTTTCGACTTATCGATTTTAATGTTTTTTTCTGTGCATCATTTAAATCCCCTAATAAACCATTTTGCAAATTATAGGTATTTAAAACAACCGAAGAAAGAATTCCTTTCAATTCATGCGAAACAAAGCCCACTAAATCAAGATATTGCTTATCATTCATTTTTTTAATTGCTCAATCGTCTTATCCACCAAAGTAACAAAAGTCATAACCGAAGATCCTCCAACCAATACTGCAACCATAGAAGCTTCAAGGAGCTCCTCTCGGCTCCACCCAGCTTCAAGACAATGCTCAACAGCCCGAGGTACACAAACCGGACATTTCTGGCTTAAACTTGCAATAAGTAAAAGTAGCCATTTGGTTTTTTCTGGTATTTTACCTTCTGTGATAATATGCTGTTTTTCATTAGTAAAAGCTGCGTAATGATCTGGTATAGCTTTTCTAATATCAACCATTAATTTTTTAAACTCATCTAAATTTTTTTTTGGCTCATATTCCATATAACCTCCTATTTTTTCTTAGCCTTTGTCTTTGGTTTTTTACCAATCCAGTTACTTCCAGGAGAATATTTAGTATGCAAAAGCTTATGGCTTTTATGTCCGCAAGGCCCGTCAGTTAAAAATTCTCTATAAAGAGTTTGAACCACCGGGTTCTGATGAGATTTTCTAATAGTTAGCTGTTCATCTTCGGTATATATTGCTTTTGCCCGCTGCTTTCTTATGTAATCGGTAGTAGGAATAGGCTGACCACCTCCGCCTAAACATCCGCCTGGACAAGCCATAATTTCAACAAAGTGGTAATCATCTAATTTACCTGACTCAAGCATCTCCATTACTTTTTTAGCATTAGCGGTACCATGAGCAATCATAACCTTTAGAGTAGCTCCTTCTAGAAACTTCCATTCTTTTTTAGCTTTTTTTATTGGAATTTGAGCATCCCGTATGCCCTTCATCCCTCTTACTGGTTTAACCCGTAACTTTTTAAAAGGTGCTTGGTCACCGGTAACCAGCTCATAAGCTGTGCGCAGAGCTGCTTCCATAACCCCGCCGGTTGCACCAAAAATTAAGCCGGCCCCACTTCCTATAGCTAAAGGCTTATCAAAATCAGATTCCGGTAATTTTGGTAAATCTAACCCACACTCTTTAATCATACTAGCAAGTTCTCTAGTTGTTAAAACATAATCAACGTCTTGAAAACCAGAATCATTCATTTCCGGCCGCTGAGATTCATATTTTTTTGCTACACAAGGCATCAATGAAATACTAACAATATCTTTAGGATCAATTTTTTCTTTATCAGCATAATATGTTTTAATTAATGCACCAAACATCTGCTGGGGACTCTTGCAGCTTGATAAATAATCTAACTTATCTGGATAAAAATCTTCTAAATATTTAATCCACCCCGGTGAACAAGAAGTAAATTGGGGTAACTTAACTTTTTTATCTTGATCCTTTAGATATTTTTTAAGCCTCAACAACAATTCTGTACCTTCTTCCATAATAGTTAAATCAGCTGAAGAGTTAGTATCAAAAACTTTGTCGAAACCAACCCTTCTTATGGCAGTATTCAACTGTTTGGTAACTGAACTGCCTGGAGCAAGGCCAAATTCTTCTCCAATTGCGGCTCGCGGAGCCGGCGCAGTTTGGATTACAACATGCTTAGTAGGATCATCTATAGCCTGCCAAACATCTGCTACGTCATTTTTTTCTTTTAAAGCTCCTGTCGGGCATCTATTTACACATTGACCACAGTTAATACAAATAATCTCAGAATAAGGTTTATTTAAATAAGTTGAGACCTTTGTCTCCGGACCACGATTAACAGATTCATAAACTCCAACCTCCTGCAAATCAATGCAAGTTCTAATGCAGCGCTTGCAGTTAATACACTTATCATTATCTTTAACTATGGCCTCACTGGATAAATCAGGCTGATAACGCCTATCTTGTATGTGACCAAACTTGTATTCGGTAACCCCATATTCTTCGGCTAAATCTTGAAGCTCGCAGTTATTATTTTTTTCACAAGAATAACATTCACCGTAATGATTACGTAAAAGAAGATGAATAATATTTTTTCTAGCTCTTCTTACTCGCGCTGAATAAGTCTTAACTCCCACATTATGAATGATCGGATACGAACAGGATGCCTGTAAGGTTTTTTGCCCTTCAACTTCAACCAAGCAAACTCGGCACACCCCAGCAAGACATAGATCATCATGATGGCAAAGAGTCGGTATCTTTATTCCAATTTTTTTAGCTGCTTCTAAGATGGTTGTCCCCATTGGAACCTTAACCTCAATACCATCGATAACTGCAGTTACCTTACCGCCTAATGCTTTTTTGTTAATTTTTCCCACTGTTTGCGACCTTTGGCTCACAGGAGCCCGAGAAGTAGGCTTTGTAAAAGGTTCTTTAGCCATAAATAAAATTCCTCCTTATGATTTCAACAGAGTATAATCTTTTTTGAAATTATTTAATATTGAGACAAATGCCGAAGAAGCAGTTTGGCCCAATCCGCATTTTGAAGCTAAATTCATAGTTTCAGATAAAGAAAGAATATCTTCAATGTCACTTTTAGTTGCTTTAGCATTTTTAATTTTTTCTAACTTCTCAATTAATACCGGTATGCCTTCGCGGCAAGGTGTGCATTGGCCGCATGATTCTTCGGCAAAAAAATCAAGAAAATTTTTCACTACCTCTAACAAATCTCTATTGCTATTAAAAACTATAATAGAACCACCTGTTGACAAATCTTCAAAAGCAATCTTTCTTCCAAAGTCTTTCCTGGATACACAAATCCCCGAAGCTCCTCCAACTTGAACTGCTTTTGCATTTTTAGCTTCAACCATCTTTAAAATCTTTCTAATTGTAGTTCCAAAAGGAATCTCATAAACACCTGGTTTTTTGCAATCTCCAGATACACTTATTAATTTTGACCCGGAAGATTTTTCAGTTCCGAAAGATTTAAACCATTTCTCCCCTTTTAAGATAATATGAGTCGCTGCTGCAAAAGTTTCAACGTTATTTATGACTGTGGGATGACCTGCAAATCCAGTATTGGTAGGAAATGGAGGTTTATTACGAGGTTCACCTCGATTGCCTTCTAAAGATTCAATAAGAGAAGTTTCTTCTCCGCAGACATAAGCACCAACACCTAATCTTATTTTAATATCAAAATTAAATCCTTTTTTACCCAGAATGTCTTTACCTAAAAAGTTATTTTTTCTCATTTGCTCTAAAACTTCTTCTAGGTGAGAAAGAAAAGATATATATTCTCCCCGCAAATATAAAATTCCCTCATCAGCTCCCACAGCAAAAGCACAAATCACCATCCCTTCAAAAACAAGCCTGGCATATTCATCAAGAAGAACTCTGTCTTTAAAAGTTCCTGGTTCACCTTCATCTGCATTACAAATGATATATTTTTTCTTATCTGATGCAGTGGCGGTAAGATTCCACTTTACACCGGTAGGAAAACCTGCGCCGCCGCGGCCGCGAATATTAGAATTACGTACTTGGTCTAAGACTTCACTCCTGCCTATTTTTATTGCTTTTTTTATTCCAGCAAAAGGTTCAATTTTGCTGAATATGATTGGTCCCTTGTATTTTTTCGCCATATCCTCTCCTTAAAATTATTTTTTTAAATTTTTAATAATATTTTTAACTTTTTTCGGTGTCAGCTTCCCAACTAATTCTCTGCCGATCAAAGCCGCTGGAGCTTGATCACACATTCCAATACAACTAGTTTCTTCTAGGCTAAACTTTTTATCTTTAGTTGTTTGCCCTGCCTTTATTCCCAACTCTTTTTCAAAAGCCTTAACTATTTTTTTACTGCCAGCGATAACAGAAGATATACAGCTACTTACTCTGATTACATACCTGCCTTTTTTTTCAGTAGTGAGAAAAGAATAGAAAGTTACTACCGAATAAACTTCAACTGGGTGGATATCTAAAGATAAAGCAACCTCTTGCATATTTCTATCAGATATATAACCATCTTTTTCCTGAATTTGCCGCAATATCGGAATAAGTTGGCTCCGTGTTGCATCGCAAATTTGTATTTTCCTTTTACCGTCATTTATAGTTTTTGGTACAGAACATAATTTGTCCATAATAACACCCCTCTCTATTTGCTTAAAACCTTCTCCACTTTATTTAACAAACTTTTTGGGCTGATAGGTTTTTCTAAAAAACCATCACAAGGCATAACTTCATCGCAACGGTTATGGCTGTATCCGGTAACTTTACCTATAGCACTTAACATAACAATTGGAATATTTATATTTTGTTTTTTTAATTTATGGGCAAAAACGATACCGTCATCCGGCGCTTCCATCATTACATCAAGAAAAATTATATTCGGCTTTTCTTTTTTAATTTTTTCTTCAGCTTGTAAAACATTACCAGCCAAAATAACCTGATGGCCCTTATCGGAAAGTACTGCTTTTGACGCCTCCAAAAACTCTCTATCGTCATCTACCATTAAAATTTTTGCCATATCTACCTCCTAAAATTAATTATTTTCATAATTGAGTATGAGAAAAAATTGATAATATCTCAATCGAAAAATCTATATTTTTAACAAATATATTTTTTGGAACAGAGATGCAGCTGGGAGCAAAATTTATTATTCCTTTTAATCCCGATTCAACCATAAGTTCTGCCACTTCCTGGCTGTTCTGAGGAGGCACTGCAATAATTCCGATTTCAGCATGAACTTCTTTAATTAATTCAACAGATTGTTCAACTGGATAAATTTTTATTCCATTAATATCTTTCGATACTTTATTTTTTGCTTTATCAAAAGCAGCCACTAATCGAATTTTGTCAGTTTGAAACCCAGGATATTTTAATATTGCTTTTCCTAAGTTACCTATTCCGAATAAAACAATATGAACAACATTGTTTTGGAGAATAAAATTTTCTAAAATATCTTTTAATTTTTTTGTTTCATAACCTATCCGAGGTGTTCCTACTTTACCAAAAAAAGATATATCTTTTCTAACTTGAACATCAGAACTTCCGGTAATCTCGGCTAGTTCTGAAGAAGAAATTTTATCTCTTTTTTCTTTAAGCAAATCCTCTAAAGCCCTAATATATAAAAGAGCCCTGTCGATCGTTTTACGCGAAATTGTTTTCATAATAAATCGTGAAATTAGTAACGATTGTGAATTTTATTCTACTACAACCTTAATTAATGTCAATCTTTATTGATTAAAAAAATTAAATAAATTTTTTAGCAAGTGCATAAACTTCAGTTGGCTTGACAGCTTGCAGGCAAATAAATTCTTTTTGGCAATTATGGGCAAGACAGGTTTTACAGCCTACATCTTTATGTAAAAAATAAGAGTTTTTACCGGTTGGTGCCCATCTTTTTGGAGAAAGTCCGGCTTGATTTCTGCCAAAAATTGTAATAATCGGGATATTTAGCCCAGCGGCAATATGAGCCGGCCCGGAATCACAGGAAATAAATAAAGAAACTTTTTTTAGCAAAGAAGCTGTTTCAGAAATTGACAGCTGCCCACATAAATTTATAACACCTTTTACTTTTAATATCTGACTGGCAAAATTTAGCTGATCAGCAGAAGTTATTACTGCAATTTTTAGATCCTTCTTATTGTTTAAGATCTCAATCAGCTCTATAAATTTATCCTGAGGCCATCTTTTTGAAGGACAGCTTGCGGAAGGATGAATAACTATTAATTTATCTTTCTCCTCTATGCCCTGCTCCTTTAAAATCTTATCAACCTTTTGCTGAGATTTTTTCTTAATTGGTACATAAAGTTCTTTATCTTCTGCTGAAGCTCCTAAATAACGTAAAATATCTAAATTATATTCAAGTTCATGTTTCCTTCCTTGGTCCTTCATAAATGCAAGCTTATCAGTTAGTAAAAAACTTAACTTTTTATTCCAACCAATTCTTTTAGGTATACCGGCAAAAAAAGTTACAATATGGGCTCGATTGGTTGGATGCAGAATTAAAGCTAAATCAAATTTTTTCTTCCTTAAATTTAAGGCAAATTTTAAAGTTGATAAAAGCTTCTTTTGCTTGCCATATTTATCATAAACTATTAGTTCGTCCAAATAAGGATTACCCGCTAAAACCGACTTAGTGTAAGGCCGGCAGATAAAAGCAATGTGGCTGTTAGGATAACTTTTTCGTAAGTTTTTTATTACCGGCGTGGATAAGATTACGTCTCCTAAACGATCCGTTCTTACAATTAAAATTCTTTTTATTTTATTCATCTTTTAATCTGTTCAACTTCTCTTGCTATCCGAGTCGGATTTATATCCATGCAATCGAAACGAAAACAATCTTTTTTTTCTCCAGAAGAAACACAATCTAAATTGTTATTCCTTAAAACTACTGAATTTTTTGACCAAGGACCGAAACGTTCCGGAGCAGTAGGGCCAAATAATCCTACAACCGGTAAGTTGAGATAACTGGATAAGTGGATAATACTAGAGTCAACCGCAACCACAGCTGCAGCAAACTGGGAAAGAAGAAAATAAATATCAACCATATCGGTTTTACCCACTAAATTAATAGCTCCCTGTTTTAGTTGAAATTGATCAAATTTTTTCTGGTCTTGTGCAAGCCCTAATAGAACACACCTGTATTTACTTTTTAGATTATCCACAATATTTATTAGATTATTTATCGGATATTCTTTTCGATGAGAACGCGAAAAACAACCAAAAAAGATATATTTTTCTTTGTTAGAAAAAGCCCATTTTTTTCTACGTTTTTCTGAAACTATAAATTTACTTCTGGCAAAAGCAGGTTTTGGGGCAATATTTTCTACTAATTGCAAATACCTATCTTTAACGTGCAAACTCCTAAACCTTCGACGGATAAAAGGTGTATGTCTGCTAATCCCTAGAAGCACAGGTAACATTGAATTTTTAAAATCAGCTATTAAATCAAACTGTTTGCGTAAATTTAAGCAAAACCTTCCCTTTTCTCTAACTCGCCATTTTTTATTAAATAAAACAACCTTGTCTATAAAGTTATTTTCAGAAAGAAACTTTTCAGTTTTAGGGCTAACTATCGCAGTAATTTCTGCCTGGGAAAAATTGGCTTTTATTTTATCCAGGGCGGGTAAAGCTAAAATCGCATCACCGATATTGGTGGGAAAATTTATTATAATTTTTTTTATATTTTTCATCATAAAGTATTAATAGTTATCCTAAGTTAATAATATAACTTTTCTTTTGCTCAAGGGCAAGTTTTTTTCTTTCCATCTTCGCTATCCTATGATATCTTGATTGGATGCGAGTTTTACAAGTACTGCCTCATCTTAATATCGGCGGAATAACAACTTATGTCTATACTTTAACTAAATATCTTTTAAAAAAAGGTATAGAAGTTGCTGTATGCTCATCAGGGGGAAATCAAGAATATCGGTTTAAAGAGCTAGGTATAAGAATATACAAGATTCCGATTAAAACCAAAAATGAACTTTCTCCCAAAATTCTTGCAACTGCAGCTAAATTAGCTAAAATTCATGATTATTTTTCTTACGATCTCCTCCACTCTCATACCCGAGTTACCCAGGTTGCATCACAACTTAACAGCTTTTTCACTAAAATACCTCATGTAGCCAACTTTCACGGTTTTTATAAAAAAAATAAAAAAAGAAAAATAAGAAAAATCATAAAAGCTCAAGGCAAATACTCTATTGCTATAACCCCAATTGTAAAAAATGACTTGATAAACTACTTTGGCGCAAATCCAAAAAAAATAAAAACGATTCTTTCTGGAATTGACCTTGAAACTTTAGATCAAAACACCCCTCCCTTGCAACTAGAAGGAGAACCAATAATTGGCGGGTCAGGAAGGCTTTCGTCAGTTAAGGGTTTCCAGCATTTAATCAAAAGCATTCCAAAAGTTTTAGAAAAATATCCAAAGGCAAAATTTTACATATTAGGTGAAGGTGGCTACCAAAATAGTTTAATAGATATTGCGAAAAAAATGAAAGTCAGCAATCATATTACTCTGCTGAAAAGAAAATCTCTGGCTGCGTTTCTAAACTCTTTAGATATATTTTGCCTACCGTCTTTAGAAGAACCACTGGGCCTTTCTGTAGTTGAGGCCCAATACCTAGGAATACCAACTATTGTATCTGAAGTTGATGGCCTAAATTTATTAGTTAATCATGAAAAAACTGGTTTAAAGTCAGAACCAGCTAACCCAAAAAGCATTAGTGAAGCAATTATTAAATTAGCAGCCAATAAAGTTCTCTATCGCCAAATATCTATAAACGCACACAAGCAAGTAATTAATAAATTCGATATCAGCAAAAAAATAGATAGTTTTATTGAAATTTATGAAAAAGCGACTAAAGATAGTAATAGTTGAGCCTAACTGGCTGGGTGATGTAATCTTTACAACACCTGCTTTTAAAGCTATAAAAAAATACTACCCAGAAAGTTTTTTAGGAGTTGCTGTAGCTCCAAGAGCCGCTCCCATTTTAGAGAATAATCCTTATATCGATAAAATATTTAAATTAGATGAGAGAAAAGAACAGAAAAATATATTTTCTAAAATTAAATTTATAAAAAAAATTAAATCTCATCGCTTTGATAGAGCAATATTTTTCCATCGTTCATTTACTAAAACCTTACTAATCTTTTTTGCAAAAGTAAAAGAAAGAGTTGGTTATAACTACAAAAAGCGATCAAAAATTCTTACTAAAAAAATCCCTCTCATAAAAAAAGACTCTCTCCACAAACAAGACTATTATCTTAATATTTTAGAAAAATTAGGGTTGGCAATAACTGATAAAAACTGCCAAGTTTACCTAGAAAATAACGAAAAAAAATATATAAATACAATTCTTCCTCAAAACAGCTCTTTAGATAATAACTATTTAATTGGCATCAATCCTTTTACTAACTGGACTCCTAAAAACTGGCCTTTATCTTATTATCAAAAATTAATAGAAAAAATTATTAGCAAATACCCGAATTCAATTTTTTTTATAACTTCAAAAAATAAACAAAAAAAAATAACAACTTCTTCTTCTCAATTTAGTAAAAGAATCATAGACTTAAGCGGAAAAACTAGATTACGGCAACTTGCCTGTTTATATGACCGGCTAGATTTAGTTATATCGGGAGACTCCGGCCCGCTTCATCTTGCCGGAGCAGTAGGTACCAACTTTATTGGAATATACGGGCCCACTAGCCCAAATTGTACAAAACCTATAAATAAAGCAAAAGGATATATATTATTTGAAAATGATATTTGCCCGGTACCCTGCTATCAAAAAAATTGCCAGATGCAATACCGTTGCATAAAAAAAATAAAACCAAATAATGTGTTTAGATGTGTTCAAAATCTGCTAGAAAAGAAAAGTTAACTTTCTTCTAAAATACTGCTTGCCAACGAAATCACTTCTTTTGCCGAGATGGCTTTCATGCATTGATTGGTCCTGCACTTATCTTTATAGCAATATTGACAAGATAAACCTTTATCGACAATCTTAAGATTAGGAGATCTAACGGTATGAAGTTTAGGGTTAGTTGGTCCAAAAAGAGCTATAGTTTCAACTCCTAAAGATTGGGCCAAATGCAAGCTAGCTGTATCAGGAGTAATAAAAAGACTTAACTTTTTTAATAGTTCAATAAGCTCGTCAATTTCTGTTTTGCCGCAAAGATTAATAATTCGCCTAGACCTATTAAATTTTTCTACTATTTCAGCTTCTGATAAACCCGCTTTATCACCTAAAAGTACAATTTTATAATCAGGATATTTTTTAGTGAATAACTTAATAAAATGATTAATACTTTCTATAGGCCAGTTCTTTGTCTTCCATTTTTTTGAAGCAGAAATATTAATCCCAACTAATTTCCCCTTGCCTAAATTAAAACCTGATAAATCAAGCGGTTTGGTTTGCCAAAATAATAACTTCTTTTCCTTAAAAGTTACTCCTAGAAGTTTTAAAATTTTTTCCTGAGAATCAAGCGGGCCAATTTTTTCACTTTTTTCGTAAGAAGCGGTATGGTTTAGCAAAAATCCTAATTTTCTCCTAAACCCAAAAGATTTTCTTCCAAAGCTTAAAAAACTAATTAGTTGACTAGCTCGATTATTTTGTAAATCAATTATATAATCAAAAGATAGCCTTCTTAATCTTTTACTTATTTCTAAGATTTTTTTTATTTTTTTATAATCTAGAGATACAGTTATAGTTTTATCTATATAAGGACAGCCATAAAAAAAGCTAGCATATTTTTTCAAAGTAAGTAAATATATTTTCGCATCCGGAAACTCTTGACGAAGGCGCGCTAGAGAAGGAATAGCTAAAATTATATCTCCCAAAGAAGAAAGCTTTGTAATTAATATTCTTTTTTCTTTTACCGTTTTTTTATAAATCTCTTCTAAGGAATTTAGAGTTTTATCCATCGTATAATGCGCCTCAACTTTGGTTCTTGCTTTTATTGCTATCTCTTCTGATAGGTCGGGGTTGTTGAGCAACTTTAAGATTGCCTCAGATAATGAATCAGGATTTGCGGGAGGAACTAATAATCCATCTTTTTTATCTTCAATTATCTCCTGAAACCCTCCTACCTTAGTGGCAATAACCGGCGTCCCGCAAGCAGCCGCTTCAACTACTACCCGCCCAAAAGCCTCTTGAACTAAAGAAGGGGCGACCAACAGCTTTGCTTTAGGTAAAATATTTTCAACATCTTGGCAAAATCCAATAAATTCAACATTATAGTTTAGTGAAAATCTAGTTACTAAAGTTTTTAGGTAATCAAAATATCTTGACTTATTTTTGTCAACGGAACCAATTATTTTAAGCTTAAGATAAGGATTGAATCTTACTACTTTCCGGAAGGCATCAATTAAATATTGGTATCCTTTTGTAGGAGAAATTCTTCCTATGCTTACTATGAAATTATCATCTATTCGGTTTTGATAATTACAAAATTTAAATTTATCTAAATCTACCCAGCGGGGGATAATTATAATTTTTTCTTCGGGAACTCCAAACTTTTCCTTCATATGACGAGCAACAGTTTTGGAAGGACAAATCACTACCTTGCCCCACCCCATTACTTCGCTTGATATTTTATTTTTATATATTCCGTGAGCTGTGGTTACAAAATGACAGCCGGTATTGCGAGTGGCAAAAAAGCTTATCCAAGCCGGCACCCGGCTCCGGGCATGAATTATATCCGGTTTTTCTTTTGAAATGAGTTTTGAAATTTTGGGAACTACAAAAAAAGAGAGAGGAGATTTTTTATCTACTGACAATTGATAATGCTTTATCCCAAAATTATCTAATAAATAACTTAAATTTCCTCCAGCACTCACAACTATACTTTCAAGATTTGGAAAATTACCAGACGTTTTAAAGTATTTAACTAAATCCAAAACCCCCCTTTCAACTCCGCCGGCTTTCATCTTTGGTAAAATTTGAATAACACGCATCTCTTTAGTCTCTACATCCTTTTTAAAATTATTTTTACTTTTGAGAGTAATGATGGATCCACTACTGCCCTTCGGGCAGAATTTGCTTCGCAAATAAGTGGATGCATCTTTGGTAAAATTTGAATAAC
>JAWOBO010000036.1:0-4558 GCA_046484225.1 Candidatus Omnitrophota bacterium
CCGTCTGGTTTTATAATAACTAAAGTCGCCTCTTGATCCATGTCTCCTCCTTAAAAATTTTTCAACTAATTCGTTTTATAATTCTTTCAAAGTCGCTTAAACTATAATAATGAAGGATAATTTTACCTTTTTTATTTTTTGAGCTAACTATTTTTACTTTGGTACCTAAAATCTTCTGCAACTTTTCTTCAGCTTCTTCAATAAAGGGATCTGTTTTTGTTTTTTTGCTTTTTTTAAAGGCTTGTTTTTCTACCTCTCTTACCGTAAGCCCTTTATGAAGGATTTTATAAAATATCTTTTCTTGTTGAACTTTGCTTTTAAAAGAAAGTATTGTTCTCGCCTGGCTCCGATTGATAAGATTTTCTTCTAACGCTGATTTAATCTTTTTCGGAAGTTTAAGTAAACGGATCGTATTTACTACTGTTGTTTTATCTTTGCTTATAAATTTAGCTATTTCATCTAAAGAAAAATTAAATTCATCCTTAAGGCGCTCAAGGGCTTGAGCCTCCTCAATGGGATTAAGGTTCTTTCTTTGCAAGTTTTCAACTATTGCGGCGATAAAGGAGTCCTTATTGTCCAAATCTCTAACTACCGCCGGTATCTCCTTGATACCCAATAACTTAGCAGCCTCCAACCTTCTTCCTCCAGCTACAACTTCGTATTTTCCGTCTTTAGTATCACGGGCTAAAATCGGCTGGATAAACCCTTTTTCTTTGATAGATTGAGTTAACTCAGCTAAGTCCTTCTGATTCATATCTTTACGTGGCTGAAACTTGTTAGGTTCAATCTCTCCTACAGGAAGATAGACAAATTGATCCCCGCCAGAAACTTTCTTTTTGGGGATAAGCGCATCTAACCCCTTTCCTAATACTTTTTTACCCATAATTAACCTCTCTGCTTAACAAAATTATTGATTTCTTCTGTTTTTCCTATAACTTCGTTTGCCAGCTCCAAGTAAGCTTTTGCCCCCACACAGCCAGGTTCATAAAAATGGATGGGTTTACCAAAACTGGGAGCTTCGGCCAACTTTACATTTCTGGGGACAATAATACTAAAAGCCCTATCTTTAAAATAGCTTCTTACCTCCTCTATTACCTGTAAGGTAAGCCGGGTTCGAAAATCAGCCATAGTTAACAAAACACCCTCAATCTCTAATCTCTGATTCAGGCGTTCTTTTATTAGATCAATTGTATGTATCAGTTTTGAAACACCTTCTAATGCGTAATATTCACACTGAACTGGTATAATTAAACTATCAGCAGCAGATAACACATTAACAGTAAGAACCCCCAAAGAAGGCGGCGCATCGATAACAATATAAGAATAATCGTCTTTAATCTTCTTAAGGCTTTGCCGCAGTAGAACTTCCCTTTGGTTTAAAGAAACCAGCTCTACCTCTCCTCCCGTAAGAGATATATCAGAAGGCATAACAGATAAATTAGGCCAATCTGTAGGATAGATGGCTTCCTCTATTTGAGTCTCGCCTGAAATTACCTCATATACTGAGGTTTTGCCTTGAGGGTCTAACCCTACTCCGGAAGAAGCATTGCCTTGAGGATCCATATCAATGAGCAGAGTTTTTTTATCCGCTAACCCTAAAAATGAACTAAAATTAATTGCGGTGGTCGTTTTACCGGTTCCGCCTTTCTGATTACAAATTCCAATTATTTTACCCATATCTTTTATTCTCAACAATATAGAAATATTTCGATTCTCCTTATTTTAATACTAGATTCACTAAATTGCAACTATTTTTATTTTTTGTTTAGAAAAATGAACAGCTAAAATGGAAATCATCAATAGAATCAATGGGTTCTAGCGTTTTCACGTGAAAACTCTCTTCATTTTAACAATTGAGAGTTTCCACGTGGACCACAGCATTTCTACAGAGGGAGGTTACACGTGAAAATCTCCTTTTCTCTAGTTATGTGGAGATGTCCACGTGGATCTTTCAGCTTTCTTTAGTGTCTGGAAAGATGCACGTGAAAATGATTTTGCTTTGTAGGGTGTCACTAAATGAGTAATTATAGACGTCCTACTTTTGCCAAAAATAGGACGTCTGCAAATTTTTAATCCCTAATTTTATTAGTAATAATCCTGTTGTCATGCGCCGGCTTGACCGGCGTATCCAGAAGTTGTCTGTATAGATTCGCCGGGTAAACCGGCGAATGACACTCTAAATATCTTTATTCACAAAGATAAATTTTCTTATTTATTTGATTGCTTAGAAAAATTAACGGTTAAAATAAAAATCGGTAATAAAATCAAGGGGTTGTGGCGTTTTCATGTGAAAACGGCTCTATCTTCTTTGAAAGCGGAGCCGTTTCCACATGGCAATCTCAGTGCGGAACCAGAGGAGATTGGCACGTGCCAATTTCATTTGAATTCATGCTGAAATTGCCATGTGAAAATATCTCCGGATTCGTCAAGCTGAGATGTTTTCACGTGAAAACGTAAATATCTCTTGCTAAATAAGCGTTTTTTGATTTTAGATGATTTATGTGGTGCGGGCTTTTTTCAAACGGAGTTGGTAGATAAGAGTAAGTAAGTTTTGGATAAACCAGTATAAAACTAAAGCAGAAGGAAATTTGTAAAATATTATCCCAATAAATACCCCCATAAACAATCCTATCTTTTTTTGTTGAGGATTTGAAGATGAAGCAGTTATATGTTGTTGAACAATCCCCAAAATCATCACTAAGATAGGAAGAAGATTAAAGTATTCGACACCTACAACCGGAATTGTAAAAGGAAGGTGGAAAAGTCGGTCCGGCAAAGATAGGTCTTGAATCCAAAGAAAAGATGCCCCTTCAAGCTGACTAAACCTAAAGACTACTTGATAAAAAGCAATAATTATGGGAAATTGAAATAAAAGAGGCAGGCACCCGCCTAAAGGATTTACTTTGTGCTTTTTATAAAGCTCTACGGTTTCCTTTTGCATCTTTTGAGGATTATCTTTATGCTTTTCCTTTAACTCCTGCATCAAGGGCTGAATTTCCTGCATTTTTTTCATTGCTTTGGTACTCTTTGAAGTAAAAGGAAATAATATGGCATAGGTAGAAAAAGAAAGAAAGATTATACTCAGACCCCAATTATGGAGAAAACCATAGAAAAAGTACAATACTTTTATAATTACAGTCGCCAAAAAGTGCCAAAAGCCGTAGTAAACTATACCTTCAAGCCCATAAGGTTCCAGCTTATTGGTGATCTGGGGGCCAAGGTAAAATGATATAGCAGAAGGAGGATTATCTAAATAAAGATTTGTTTTTTCTTCGGCTTTTGTCCATTCAATATTATAACTCTCTGGAACTAAACTAATTGTATAATATTGGCTTCTTGCCCCAGCAAACTCTACCTTTTGCTGAATATCTTCTTTAACCTTTTTCGGATGGGTTCGTTCGATAGATCCATTTTTGCTGTAAAAAGACTCAAAGTACCTTTTGCTCAAATGAGAAGTTCCCGAATTTAAAGAAAAAGAAAATAGTAAAAGAGGAGAAGCATCAATATTTTTTATTTCTATAGTATCCCTTTTAAATATATACTTTTTCGAAGGAACCCCATCTTTAATAAAAGAAATGCTATCTTCGCCAATATTAATTTGATAGTTTAAATCTTTAGTCGCCGGCTGAAAGCCTAAGTCTTGAAAAGGAAGAGGGTTGGTTGGTTTATTTAAAGAAATTGATTTAATATATCCGCCTTGAGGCGAGTAAGTAATATAGTAGCGATCTATTCTTATTTCTTGTAAATCAGCTTCTTTGGGGGGAAGATCTTTTTCGCCGGATTTTGATCTTTTGGGTTCAGTTTCTTCCTCAATCCTATTTGTGGATTCACGCTTAACTTCTTGACCCCCAAGTGGTTGTGAAGGCTTCTTTGGAGCAAATTGAGACCAAACTAGAAAAAAACCAATCAACAATAAAAATGCAAAAACTGTTCTTTTTTCCATATTAAAATCTAAAATTATTCCACAGGGTCAAAGCCACCTTGTGAAAAAGGATTACAACGCAAGATTCGAAAAATAGTTAACCCTAATGCTTTTAAAAAAAAGTGTTTTTCAAAAGCTTGTTTGGCATACTCCGAACAAGTTGGAGTATAGGCGCAAGAAGTCGGGAAAAACTTAGGCAAACATTGGTATGCCTGGATTAAAAAAATAGCAAGCTTTTTCATAAGGAGATCTTTTTGCGCCCTTTTCTTCTCCGTTGATTCACTATTTTTTTCCCGCTTTTTGCGCTCATTCTTTTGCGGAACCCGTGTTTTCTTTTGCCTTTTAAATTAGATGGTGTTTTTAGATTTTTTTTCATGTTTTTCCTATTGGTTAATTATCAATTTATCAAAAATAAGATACCTTCACAAAACTCATCGTTGTTTGTGAGTCTAATACATTACATAGATGTGATAGATTCTCTTAGGTTTAAACAAGAGAATTATCCGGCTGCGCCGGATATCACATACATGTTTTTCCTATTGGTTAATTATCAATTTATCAAAAATAAGATACCTTCACAAAACTCATCGTTGTTTGTGAGTCTAATACATTACATAGATGTGATAGATTCTCTTA
>JAWOBO010000069.1:0-5399 GCA_046484225.1 Candidatus Omnitrophota bacterium
TTTCACCCGGAGCCGTTTGTTCTGGCCGCGGGAGAGGATGATCACCTCTACCCCCCTGTCCAGCAGGTCTTCAACATCCGCCACCTGGATTGTCAAGAAAGTGCAGATGATCGAATAATAAAAAAGACAGAACAAGTTAAAAATAAGAAACAGATTGTAGTTGTAACTGATGATCGTCAATTAGCTTATCGAGCCAGGTCTCTGGGGGCTAGAAATATTTCAGTTGATGAATTTATCTCAAAAACAAAAAGAAGAGAGAAAAAAGAAAAGATAAAAGATATTGAATATTCTCTGCAAAGAGAAATTACAGAAGAGCTAAAGAAAATCTGGTTAGATGAGGATAACCCTCAAAAATGAGGCTTCTACAAGAAATGCGCTCGTGCCTCATCTACGAATTTACTAATCTATACGAATTTACGAATTTTTATATCTTATTCGTATATTTGTAAAAAATTCGCAATTTGTTGATAACATTGTTTTAATAATATGGGAAAAGATAGTAATTTTATAAAGTTTCTTGGAACAGCCGGAGCGCGTTTTGTAATGATCAGGCAGCTACGTTCTTCGGCGGGGCTTTGGCTAAGCTATAAATCAACCAATCTTTTGATTGATCCCGGTCCGGGATGTCTGGTTCGTTGTTATCGTTGCCGGCCTAAACTTGATCCTTCTAAGCTAGACGGAATAATTTTAACTCATAAACATCTTGACCATTCGGGTGATATAAATGTAATGATTGAAGCTATGACTGACGGTGGATTTAAGAAGAGAGGAGAGTTGTTTCTGCCGGCGGATGCTTTAGGCCGAGACGGAGTGTTGTTTGAATATTTAGAAAAAAAGGTTCAGAGTGTTAAAAAATTAAAAAAGAAAGAATTTGCGATTAAAGATATTAAATTTTCTGTACCGATAAAAAATAAGCACTCCGTTGAAACTTATGGCGTAAAGTTTTATTTAGGAAAAAATATTGTAGCTTATGTTTCTGATACAAAAAAATTTAAAAAATTAATTAAAGCTTATTCTGATTCTACAATTTTAATTCTAAATGTTGTTTTTTTTAAAACGAAACCGGGGTACGACCACCTCAGTCTTTTTGAAGCAATTGATTTGGTTAAGGAAATAAAACCAAAGCAAGCAATTTTTACTCATTTTGGCATGTCGATGTTAAAAGAAAAGCCTCATTTATTAGAAAAAAAAGTCAGGGAAGAAACCGGCTTAGATATCATCTTTGCCTATGATGGGATGAGTGTTGACATCGGATAAATATTAAGTAAAATGATTTCTTATTTGGCCCCATCGTCTAGTCTGGTCTAGGACAGGTGGTTCTCAGCCATCAGACACCGGTTCGAATCCGGTTGGGGCTATAGTTATTTTTTAGAATTAAACTTTATATCTGCTAAGATGATTCATCGACATTCGTTGATCTAATACATTATTCGGATGCGATATTGTCCTCTTAGGTATATGCCTGAGGACTCTTTGCCTTCGGCAAAGATCGCATACGAATCCGGTTGGGGCTATTATTTTTCAATTATTCTGGCAAGAAGAAAAGCGATGCAGTAAAAACAAATGCAAATTAATCCAGTAAGAATTATGAGCAAATTGGTTAGTGAACTGCCGCTTTTGTAGTTAGAATAGAGTCCACTCGCGATTAAAACCACCCCGAAAAACCAAGGTGATCCTAAGATCACAAATTTTTCAAATTTAGTTAATTTTACCATAGTTTAACCTCTTTATTTTTGTTTACCGCGAACAATAAAAAGAACCGCAATAACTATCAAAATAATAATTATCATTATACTCTGTGTACCTATACCCATTTGACCTCCTAGGTTAATTAACTATCATTTAAAATTAGCTTATCATTGTTTTTAGCAAGATGCAACAATAAATAGAATTCTAATCAGAGATTAATTTTTCTTTTGAGAGTCTTCAGGTAGGTTTAATATAATAAGGATTGCTAGAGAAATTATTAACCAAAACCACGGATGATTAACTATCATATAACTATTTTATCGGTTATTTTTTAGGCATTCAAGGGGTTAGAGGTTAAATCATGAAATCGTTTACACAACCTCTAATTAGCTTGGATTTTAAAAGATATATGATATAATTTATTCTCTTTTAGGAGGTTAAATATGCTTGCAAAACGAATAATACCTTGTTTGGATATCAAAGATAGCCGGGTGGTTAAAGGGGTAAACTTTATTGACCTAAAAGATGCTGGTGATCCAGTAGAAAATGCAAAAATTTACCAAAAAGAAAGCGCTGATGAACTGGTTTTTCTCGACATTACCGCTACCTTTCAAAAACGCAAGACTGTTGTTGAGTTAGCTAGAAAGGTCTCTAAAGTGGTATTTATGCCTTTTACTGTTGGTGGCGGTATAAAAAGTAATGAAGATATAAGAGAGATACTTTTAGCGGGAGCCGATAAGGTATCAATTAATAGTTCAGCAGTAGAACGGCCTAAAATGATAACTGAGGCTTCGAACATATTTGGTAGTCAATGTATTGTGGTTGCCATAGATGCGAAAAAGAAAGTTACAAGTCATAAGTCACAAGTCACAAGCTGGGAGGTTTACACCCACGGGGGAAGAAACCCAACGGGGATAGATGCAGTTAGCTGGGCTAAAAAAGCAGAGTCCTTAGGGGCAGGTGAGATACTTTTAACTAGCATGGATTGCGATGGGACAAAAAAAGGATTTGATCTTTCATTAACAAAGGCAATATCTGAAGCTGTTAATATCCCAGTTATTGCTTCCGGAGGAGCCGGCAAAGTAGGACACTTTTCTGATTTGTTCAAAGAAACTAAGGCTACTGCGGGATTAGCTGCGTCTATATTTCATTATAGAGAGATTACCATTGGCCGAATAAAACAAAAGTTAAACCAAGAAAAAATAAAAGTACGATTGCAAGACAATTAGGAGGAACGGTTATGGACAAAGAAAATAATAATCAGCTAGATGCTTCTGAATTAAAATTTAATGAAAAAGGGCTTATCCCGGCAATAATTCAAGATAAAAAGTCTGGTGATGTGTTGATGATCGCTTACATGAACAAAGAGTCAGTTCAAATTACTCTTGATGAAGGCAGGACTTGTTTTTATTCACGTTCGCGTCAAAAGTTGTGGAGAAAAGGAGAAACCAGCGGGCATGTTCAGAAAGTAAAAAGCATTTACTATGACTGTGATAAAGATGCACTTTTGGTAATAGTTGATCAAAAAGGAGCTGCTTGTCATACCGGTAATTGGAGTTGTTTTTACCGAAAATTGATATAAGGGTAAACAATGGATATAAAAATTAATCCTAGTTTGGGAAAGTTTAAAAAGCTGGCAGAGAAAAATAATTTAATAGTTTTATCTTATAAATTTTACTCCGATTGGTTTACGCCAATTGCAGCCTATTATAGCTTAAAAAATAAAATAAAAAGCGATAGCTTTTTGCTTGAGTCGGTAGAAGGGCAAGAAAAGGTTTGTCGTTATTCCTTCCTAGGGTTTTCGCCGCTTGCAACTTTTAAAACTAAACACGACAAAGTTTATTTAAAAACAACGAAGGGATCAAAAACTTTTAAGATAAAAAAAGACCCATTGGATGAGTTAAAAAAAATAATGGATGGCTATAAAGTCGCGCCTAAAGAAAATTTGCGTTTTTTTGGCGGTTTTGTTGGTTGTCTTGGTTATGATTTAGTCAGATTTTATGAGCCAATAGGAAAGGTGCTGAAAGATCAAATATCTACTTTTGATTCTTATCTTGTTTTGCCAAAGTATTTAATTATATTTGACCATTTAAAAAAGCAAGTTGAAATTCTTAACTTTGTTTTTATTGATAAAAAAAACAAGCTGAACAAAATCTATAAAGAAGGTGTTGGAAAAATTTCAAAATTATATAGCCAGATGACAAGAACAAAGCCTTTGCCTAAATTAAGTTTTTCTAAAAAAAATGTAAAAATGAAGTCGAATTTTAAAAAGGCTGATTTTATAAAAGCATTAAAAAAAGCGAAAAGGTATATTAAAGAAGGTGATATAATCCAGACGGTTATTTCACAAAGATTTGAAAGCAACTTCTCGAAAGATCCATTTTTAGCTTATAGATATCTAAGAATACTAAACCCCTCTCCCTATATGTTCTATCTTAATTTTGGTAAAATGAAGTTGGCTGGGTCTTCCCCCGAGATGCTGCTTCGGGTTGAAAAAAATGAATTGATTACCCATCCTATTGCTGGAACTAGGCCGCGCGGCAAAGATGAGAGTGAAGATCAAAAGCTTAAGGAATCTTTACTTGCCGATAAAAAAGAAAGAGCTGAGCATGTAATGTTAGTTGATTTAGCCAGAAATGATCTCGGGAGGGTCGCAAAGAAAACAACAGTAAATTTACCAGTCTTTATGAATGTTGAAAAATTTTCACATGTTATGCATATTGTTAGTGAAGTGAGAGCTAAGATGAAAAAAGGGCAAAACTTGTTTTCTGCTTTACGGAGTTGTTTTCCTGCAGGTACTGTGAGTGGAGCTCCTAAGGTAAGAGCTATGCAGATAATTAATGAGCTTGAATTAGATAGGCGAGGGGTGTATGCAGGATCAGTCGGATATTTTTCCTTCACAAACAGTTTAGATACCTGTATAATAATCCGGACTATTTTATTTAAAGAGAACAAGGCTTATATTCAAGCGGGTGCAGGCATTGTAGCCGATTCTGTACCAGAGCGTGAATATAAAGAAACAATAAATAAAGCTAAGGCTCAGGTTAAAGCTCTTGAGCTTGCTGAAGGAAATTAACCAATTAGGAGGGAAAATGTTAAAGATAAGATTAAGACGCCCGGGAAAATCTATCAAGGGCAGAACACATCAAAAAATTGTAGTTACTGAAAGGAGCTGGGCAAGAGAATCGAGGTTTATTGATCAAGTTGGCTATTATGATCCGGGAAGAGATTTATTAAACATTGATGTCGATAAATACAAAGAATGGCTGCAAAAAGGAGCCCGTCCTTCTGAAACAGTAGCTAGTCTGTTTAAAAATTACGGAAAACCGAAGAAGGTTAAAAAAGGAAAATCGTTTCGTCCCGGAGAAAGACAAGATTATCCCAAGGCAGCTGGATCAAACACTGAAGAGCAACGGCCGCAGGAAACTCCGACTGAAACATCAGGAAAAGCAGCGACCGAAGGGGATTCCGACCGAAGCGCTGGGGAAGAAAAGAAAGAAGAGGCTAAAGAAAAACAAAAACAAGCAAGTGAAGGTGAAGGAGAAGCATCAGGAGATGTAAAAAAGGAAACTAAAGGAGAGAAAAAAGAAGCGACCGAAGGGAGTCCCGATCGAAGCGCCGGGAAAGACAAAGAAGAACCTAAAGAAGAACCTAAAGAAGAACCTAAAGAAGAACCTAAAGAAGAACCTAAAGAAGAACCTAAAGAAGAA
>JAWOBO010000010.1:0-7579 GCA_046484225.1 Candidatus Omnitrophota bacterium
TCAGGGATTCTTTATCTTACTTTTCAAGATATAGCGCCACTTTCTAGAATGAAAAAAAATTGGCATCCCGCCTTAGGAGCATCTTTGGGATTTTTAGTAGGAATCATCGGTCAAAAAATTATAGGATAGTAATTGAGTGAATAAGGGTTGTATTTGCCGCTTAATTTTTTTATGCTATAATAAAAACTCGCAATTTTAAAAAAAATAACAAATAAGGAGAAAGATGTTACCAAAATCAGCTATTTTTGATTTAGATGGGGTTATAACCCAAACTGCCTTAGTCCATGAGGAAGCTTGGAAAGAAATGTTTGACGAATACCTGCGGTTACGGGAAAAAAGGGATAATGAGCCATTTAAGGAGTTCAGGAAGCCGGAAGACTATCTTGAGTTTGTTGACGGCAAACCCAGGTATGAAGGGGTAAAAAGTTTTCTAGAGTCACGCAATATAAAGTTATCTTTTGGTGATCCCAGTGATCAACCAGGTAAAGAAACTATTTGCGGCCTAGGCAATAAAAAAAATAACCGTTTCCTAGAAGTCTTAAAAAAAGAAAAACCTAAAGTTTATGAAAATGCAGTTAGTTTTATTAAATCTCTTAAAAGCAAAGGGGTAAAGATTGGCGTAGCTTCATCTTCTAAAAGCTGTAAGCCAATACTTGAGACGGCGGGATTGCTGGATTTGTTTGAAACTCGAGTCGATGGCGTAGTTTCGGCCAGATTAGGTTTAACCGGTAAACCCGAAGGAGATATCTTTACAACTGCAGCAAGAAATTTAGGAACAGAGCCATTGGAATCAATGGTGATAGAAGATGCAGTATCCGGTGTGCAGGCCGGAAGAAATGGCGGTTTTGGATTGGTGTTGGGGGTAGCCCGGCGGGATAATAAGAAAGAATTAACTAAAGAAGGAGCAGATATCGCAATATCTGATTTTAAAAATATTAATTTAGAGCTTATAAAAGATTGGTTCAGGCGTAGGCCCTTACCTTTGTTTTCTGCTTGGGAAAAGTTAGATCAGCCTTATCAGGATCATGTAACTGAATTTGAAAAAGACAAAAAAATATTAGTTAATTCTTGCTATAGGCGCTCAGTAAAAGATGCATTGTTTGGTAAAGAAAAAGTTATTTTTTTTCTTGATTATGACGGGACTCTTACTCCTATTGTTGAGAGGCCGGATATGGCAAAAATTTCAGAATCTATGCGGGAAACTGTAAAAAAACTGGCTCAAAAATATCCGGTATCTATTGTAAGCGGCCGGATGCGAGAAGATGTACAAAAATTAGTAGGAATTGAGGGATTGTTTTATGCCGGTAGCCACGGTTTTGATATTAAAGGCCCTAATTTTCAAGTGGTTGCTCCTAAAGCTAAAGAAGTAATTTCTTTAGTTTCAGAAATTATTAAAAAGCTTCATGAAGAAGTTGACGAGATAGATGGTGCAATAATTGAGGAGAAAAAATTTAGTGTGGCAGTTCATTATCGTTTAGTCAAAGACGAAAGTCAGATAAATAAAATAAAAGGACTTATAGATTCAATAATTGCGGCAAACAAAAAAGATTTAAAACTTTTATCTGGCAAGAAAGTATTTGAGTTGCTTCCTAACATGGAATGGGATAAAGGGAAAGCGATAAGATGGATTGCCGAATCCATGAAGGTAGATTGGAAAACTACTTCAGTTGTCTATATTGGCGATGATACTACCGATGAATATGCTTTTTCGGCAATAAGAACAAGAGGTACAGGTATTCTTGTTTCAGATCAGGATAAATATTCTTTAGCGCATTTTAAATTGAATTCACCAGAACAAGTAAGGGAGTTATTTGAGAAAGCAATCGAAAAATAAAAAAGGAAAAATTGGCCTTGGTTGGAAACTTACCTATAGTTTTTTTAAGCCTCAGCAAGAGAGCTTAAGGGAGGCGCTTTGCACCTTGGGAAATGGCTATTTTGGTACCCGCGGTGCAACCCCTGAGTCGTCTGCCTCTCGAATTCACTATCCTGGTACATATATAAGCGGTGTTTATAACAAACTAGGCACACGTGTTGCCGGTAAGCTTATAAAAAATGAAGATTTAGTTAACTGTCCTAATTGGCTTCCTATTACTTTTAGGATTGGAAAAGGCCCCTGGTTAAATCCAACTTCAGAAAGAATTCACAAATGGAACCAAGAGCTTAATCTTAAAACAGGAATACTAAAAAGAACGGTAACTTTTTCTACTGGTGATAAAAAGAAGACAACTATAAGCGAAGAAAGATTAGTTCATATGGCTAATCGCCATCGAGCTGCAATTAAATATCAAATCAAACCCCAAAATTACAGCGGAAAAATTACCGTCCGGGCTGGCTTAGATGGGTCAGTAGAAAATACAGGAGTAGCCCGCTACCGCCAGCTTAAATCCAAGCACTTGAAATCTATCTCAACTAATTCTTTTTCAAACAATTGTATTTATCTTAAAGCTAAAACCAGTCAATCAAAGATAACTATTTTTGAGTCGGCCAGGATAGATATTTATGGAAAAGGCGCCAAAAAGGTTAAACCGATTAGTAAAAAAATTAAAAAAGAAAAAGAAAAGATTTATCAAGAAGTAGAGCTAAATGTTAAGAAAAATCAGGCCTACAGCACAGAAAAAATAGTAGCTATCTATAGTTCAAAAGATAAAGATGTTAGCAATCCTTTTGCTAGAGCTAAAGAATCTGTTAAAAAAGCTGGGTGTTTTAAAGATATCGTAAAGACTCATAAAAAAGCCTGGAGCTTTTTATGGCAAAGGTTTGGTTTAACTTTAAAAGGATCTCAATTTAGCCAAAAGGCTTTAAGGCTGCATAGCTTTCATCTACTTCAAACCGCTTCACTAAATACGGTTGGCTTAGATACTGGCCTTCCGGCTAGAGGATTACACGGTGAAGCTTATCGAGGCCATATCTTTTGGGATGAGATTTTTACTACTCCTTTTTACGATGCTCATTTGCCAGAGGTTACCCAATCACTTTTATTATATAGGTACCGGCGGCTTCTTCCTGCTGAAGTTGCTGCAAAAAAAGAAGGATATTCCGGAGCCATGTTTCCCTGGCAAAGCGGTTCGACCGGCGAGGAAGAATCGCAAGTTATCCATCTTAATCCTTTATCCGGTAAGTGGGGCCCGGATTATAGCAAAATCCAAAGACACATTTCTTTTGATATAGCTTACAACATTTGGCGGCATTGGGGCAGAACCGGTGATCTAAATTTTATGATTCGCTATGGGGCAGAAATGCTTGCAGATATTGCTAAATTTGGTTCAAGCCTGGCAAAGTTTGAAGAAAAGGACGGCCGTTTTCATACCGAAGGCTTAATGGGGCCGGATGAATTTCACGAAAAGATACCCGGGGCTAAAAAAGGCGGCCTGAGGGATAATGCTTATACAAATATTTTAATTGTCTGGACAATTTTGAAGGCAGAAAGGGCTCTTTCAATCATTCCTGAGCATCAGTCTTTACGGATAAAAAGGAAGCTAGGAATTACAGAAAAAGAAGTTAGGCGTTGGGGTGATATAACCAGAAAGATGAATATCATAATAAATGAAAAGGGAATAATTTCTCAATTTAAAGGGTATTTTGACTTAAAAGAGATAGATTGGGCTTTTTACCGAAAAAAATATAAAAATATTAAAAGAATGGATAGAATTTTAAAAGCAGAAGGAAAATCTCCTGATGAATACAAGGTGGCAAAACAGGCTGATGTTTTGATGATTTTCTACCTTCTTTATTTTTCTGAAGCCAAAGAACTTTTTAAAAGATTAGGGTACCAGATAGATTTTAATATTTTAAAGAAGAACTATAACTATTATATTAAAAGAACTTCTCATGGTTCGACCTTGAGCAAAGTTGTTCATTGTTACTTGGCAAACTTAATTGAAAAGAAAGGAGAAGATTGGTATTGGTTTCAGCAAGTTCTTAAGTCTGATATCTATGACACTCAAGGCGGGACTACTCCTGAAGGGATACATGCTGGAGTGATGGGCGGATCTATTGATATGGTTATGCGCGGTTTTTGCGGAGTTTGGCCTTTTGAAAATAAGATAAGAATCAATCCCAATCCTCCCGAGAAGTTGACTAAAATTAGTTATAACTTTTATTATCAGGGTTATCAGGTTTTTATTGTTTTAGAAAATAATCAGATTAAACTATATATAAGAGGAAACAAATCAAAATTTTGTTTTGTTCCGGTTGAAGTCTGTGGCAAGCTGCATTATTTATGCTTAAATAAATCTTATAGTTTTTATTTTAAGAAAAAGAAACAAAAATTTATCAGGAAAAAAACCAAAGATAAAATGTATAAAAAAATATTAATTGTTGATGGGGATATAACCGATTCGGAGGTCTTAGAAAGCAGGCTGGAAGATAAGGGGTATTTAGTTCAAAGAGTTACAAGAGCCAAAGAAGCCCTCCAAATTTTAAAATCCGAATGGATCAATTTAGTAATAATGGCTGTTTCTCTTCAAGGGGGCATGAATGGTTACCGGTTGTTTAAAGAAATCAAATCAGAAAAAGACCTAAAAAATATACCGATTTTAATTTATTCTAGTAAAGGCGGCCTAAAAGATACATTTGGTGAATTAGGAGCTGTTGATTTTGTAAGCAAAACTAGGCGGATAGAGAATTTACTAAATAAAGTAAAAAAATATGCAAAAAATAAATCTAGTTAGATTCTAAGGAGGATAATATGGCTAAAAATAAAAAGAAAACAAAATTAGATATTCTCAAAAAAAAATTGAAGTCAATTAAGGCAAAAGATATTATGACCAAAAATGTTTTGACTATAAAGGAGGATAAACCTTTATCTGAAGCGGCAAAAATTATGGTTAAAAAAAGAGTAAGCGGATTGCCGGTTATAAATAAAAAAGGCAAACTTTCTGGAGTAATCGTTGACCACGACTTGTTTTTAGTTATGGATATGATAGAATCCGGCAATGTAATTCAACAGAATTCAAATACACTTTCAGATCCAAAAGTAAGTTATGCGATGTCAAGAGAGCCTGTAACTATAAGAAAAATCACTAATTTAGATGAAATAATATCTATAATGAAATACAAAAATGTTTATAGTTTGCCGGTTACCCAAGGTAAAAAGATAGTTGGAATTATCGGAAGAAGAGATGTGTACCAGACCTTTTATAATGCTGTATCAAACCTGCCTTAAAAATTGGCAATAGTTTAACGCCAAATGAATTCCTTTATTTTTCGAACCCGCATAAATCAAATTGAACTTTTGGGAAAAACCGCTAGAAACTTGTCTGAATTGGTTAAACAGATTAAAGTTGTTCCTTCATCAAGCATTTATCACCATACTCATAGATTTCTAGAGCAGCATATATATTTTTCTCCCGAACATCCTAACGATTTTAGTTACTGGATTACAACTTCTTTAGGTTTAAAACGGTTAGGGGAAATAATAGCTAGTGTTGAAATATTTCAATTTAAAGATATAGAATTTTTAAGAAAAGAATTTATAAAGATTATTGAAACTCATCTAGAAGGTAGTTCTTCTTTGCGTAACTGTATTCAAGGAGAAGAATTTAACTTTATGTCTTCTAAAATGTTTATTCTAAACACACCTTTTAAAGCGCATAATTTAGAAGAATTTGTTGATTGCCTTAATCAGGTTACAATCCATTCATTTTATTTTCATATGTTTGAAGCTAGAATGAGGCTACAACAAGATGAAAATGATTTTTCACGCTGGTTTAAAGATAATGGTTTTGAGAGGTTAGCTGATCAGGTTGCCTCTCTAGATCCTTATACTCATACTTTAGAGGGTTTACGAAAAAAAATCATCCGCTTAACAAAAAAATATATACAAAAATGAAATCAATAAAAAAATATATTCCAGTTGTCGGAAAACAAGTTGTAGATGAGCTTTACTTGGTAGCCGATAAACTAAAAAATAAAAAAATTCAAAACATAAACTCAACACAATCTGGAGGTGGGGTTGCTGAAATATTATCTCGAATGATTCCTTTGATGAAAGATTTAGGGCTGCTGGTTAGCTGGGATAGTTTAGAGGCTGGAGATGATTTTTTTACGATAACTAAAAAAATCCATAATGCTTTACACGGATTAGATGTAAAATTAACTGATAAGGAATACCAATATTTTTTAAAAATAAATGAAAGCAATCAAAAAAAACTGTCAGCTGAAGCAGATATTGTATATATTCATGATCCTCAACCGATTGCTTTAATTGGCAGCAATAAGAATAAAGATAAAAAGTGGTTGTGGCGCTGTCATGTAGATTTTTCAAAACCGCAGCAAGCTGTCTGGAACTTTTTAAAAAAATTCATTCGCAAATATGATGCAGCTGTATTTAGCGCACCTGCTTTTGCCCGCAGGCTTAATTGCCGGCAAGTTTTGGTTTCTCCTTCAATTGATCCTTTAAGTGAAAAGAATAAAAAGCTAGAGCAGCGAGAAATTGATTCTGTTTTAGAAAAGTATGGTATTGATAAAGAGAAGCCTATAATTACCCAAGTTTCCAGATTTGATTACCTCAAGGATCCGTTGGGAGTTATAAAAAGTTATCGGTTAGTTAAAAAATATATTGATTGTCAACTAGTTTTAGCTGGAGGGGGGGCAACTGATGACCCCAATACCATAGAAGTTTTAAAGAAAGCAGAAAATTTAGCTGCTTTGGATAAAGATATTTTTATTTTACACCTACCGTCTCAAAGCCATCTTGAAATAAATGCTTTGCAAAGAGCATCTACTGTAATTTTACAGAAATCTCTTCGCGAAGGCTTTGGCCTTACTGTTTGCGAGGCACTTTGGAAAGAAAAACCGGTAATAGCTTCTGCGGTAGGAGGGATTTCTTTGCAAATTGCCCATAAATACTCTGGTATTTTAACTTATACTACAGAAGGTACAGCTTATTGGATAAAACAATTGATTCAAGAACCTGAATATGCAAAACGGTTAGGGGTCCACGGGAGAAGGCATGTAGCTAATAATTTTCTTATTACCAGGCAAATCCAAGATTATTTACTACTTTTTCTTTCCCTTTACAACAACTTCGATATAGTTGATTTAGGCTGAAAAAATCTTGCTAATTGAAGCATATTGTGGTAAATTACTTTCCAAACGAACTTCCTTTATTCTAATTATCTTAAAAGCAGGAGAAAAATATGGCAGAAAAGTCTTTAGATTTTTTAAAAGAAAAGTTAGACCAGAAGAATTTTCAAAAACTAGAAACTCTTTCTAATCCTGACCTTTTTAACTTTATAGCTGAATTTATTGAGCTTTGTAATCCTAGTTCTGTTTTTGTCCGCACAGATTCAGAAGAAGATATAAATTATATTAGAGAAAAAGCAAAAGAGACAGGGGAAGAAAAAGCTTTAGCTAGAGAAGGGCATACTGTCCACTTTGACGGTTATAACGATCAAGCTCGGGATAAAAAGAAGACCAAATATTTGCTTAACCAACAAATTTTAGAAAAAAGCCAGCTTAACAGTATTGAAAAAGAGAAAGGAACAGAAGAAATAAGGTCGATTCTAAAAAATATTATGGCAGGCAAAGAAATGCTTATTTGTTTTTTCTGCCTAGGCCCAACCGATTCTATGTTTTC
>JAWOBO010000013.1:0-10174 GCA_046484225.1 Candidatus Omnitrophota bacterium
TTAAATTTAACTTAGTTAAGGCGTTAGGCAATAGTCAGGTTATTAAAATGTTTAAGCTTTTTGTTGGCCGGCTATTTTCAAGTCTTATTTATCATCTAAGCGTTTTAGTTGATACAGTCTTTTCTTCACTTACTTTCATTGTTGGCCAAGGAGCATTAGCTTCTATATATTATGCGAATCGGTTGATTCAACTTCCTTTTGCTATTGTTATTTTATCGCTTTCGCGGGTAGTTATGGTAGATTTGTCTTTTTATCATAAAGAAAAAGATTTGAAAAAATTCAAGGAACTCTTGGTCTTTTCTTTTCAAAATGTTATCTTTTTTGTTTTGCCAATCGCAGTAGTTTTTATTTTTTTGCCCAGAGGAATAATTAGCGTTGTCTTCGGGCGGGGGGAGTTTGACCTACATTCTTTAAATATTACCTCGGCGGTACTTTTTTTCTATTCTTTTGGGTTATTGTTTTTTTGCGGGATAAAACTGATGGTGAACTCTTTTTACGCTTTAGCTGACACCAAAACCCCAGCCATAAGTGCAGGATGGGCTCTTTTGGTTAATATAGTTTTGAGTGGAATATTAATATTTCCCTTAGGGGTTGGAGGAGTAGCCTTAGGTAGTAGCCTAGCAGCTATATTTAATTTCTTTTTACTTTTTCATCTGTTGAAAAAAAAGATAGGGACTATTCCCTGGCAAAATACTAAAAGCTATTTTATTAAAGTTTTAATTTTAAGTTTAATCTATGGGCTGGTATCTTATAACATTTGGCAGCTGCTTTTATATAACAAATATATAAAGATGACAGTTATATTAGGAGTTGGTTTAGGAATTTTTCTTTTAGGAGGATACTTTTTAAAGATAAAACAAGTAGAGTTGGTGTGGCGATGGATATTAAAGAAAAAATAAAAAAACTGCCCGATACCCCCGGGGTATATATTATGAAATCAAAGAGAGGCAGTATTTTATATGTTGGCAAAGCAACTTCTTTAAAAAAAAGAGTAGCAACTTATTTTAATCTTAAAGTTTTAGGAAAAAATAAGATGCTGGTTGAGAAAGTAAAAGATATTGACTATATAGAATGCGAAAATCCTCAGCAAGCTTTAATCTTAGAAGCCGCCTTAATTAAAGAAAAAAAACCAAAATATAATATTTCCTTAAAAGACAGCAAAAGCTATCCTTATGTAGAAATTACTAAGGAAAAATATCCGCGCGTTTTTATTTTACGGCCGAAAGGGAAAAAAAATAGTTATTTTTTTGGGCCTTATACAGATACAAGATCACTTAAAAAAGCATTAAAATTAATTCGAAAAATCTTTCCCTTTTGTTCTTGCCGGTCACCTCAAAGGCAGGCCAAGAAAGGCAAAAAAAGGCTTTGTCTATACTATTATATAGGATTGTGCCCGGGCCCATGCGCCGAGAAGATTACTGCGGCAGAATATAATGAAAATATTAAAGCGATAAAAAAAATATTAAAAGGGAAAAGGTCTGAGCTGATCTCTGTTTATAAAAAAAAGATGAAAAGGTTAGCTTCTTTAGAAAAGTTTGAGCAAGCTGGTAAGATTAGAGATAAAATTTATGCTATTGAAAATATTTATAAAGGCAAGCCTCGTCTGCATGAGCTGCTAGCCTTAAAAAAAAGTTTAGGGCTATCTAAGTTGCCTTTGTTGATTGAGGCTATTGATGCTTCTGGGTTAGGAAAAAATGATGCTACCGGTTCGGTGGTTGTATTTAAGGATGGAGTTTCCGATAAGAGTAACTACCGCCGTTTTTTAATAAAAAAAGTAGGCAATATTGATGACTATAAAAGAATTCAAGAAGTTGTTTTAAGAAGATATTCTCGCCTAAAAAAGGAGAAAAAAGAGTTGCCGGATTTAATTTTAATTGATGGTGGCAAAGGGCAGGTAATGAGTGCAGAAAAGATTTTAAAAGGATTAGGGATAAAGATTGCTTTAATTGGGCTAGCTAAACGCAATGAAGAGATTTGGTTACCTGGTGCAAATAATTCTAAAGTTCTTAGTAAAGATAATCCTGGCTTGCAGCTATTACAAAGAGTCAGGGATGAGGCACATAGGTTTGCTCATGCTTATCATCTTATCCGCCGCAAAAAAAGAAAAAGTTAATAAAATTTGAGAAAGAGTTAAAAGATATGATAGAATGTCAGAGATAATAATGTAGGGGCGAGGCTTGTCCTCGCCCAAAAAACAACAGATAAAGGAGTAGATTTATGAATATAGATGCTATATTTCAAATAATGATAGACAAAAATTCTTCTGATTTATTTATAAGAGTAGGAAGCCCTATAAAGGCTAGGGTAGATAGTAGAGTTGTTCCAATTGGGGATACTGACATGAAAGTAGAAGAAGTGCATAGTTTAATAAAAAAAATTCCTGATATACAAGCTAAAGAAGATCTAAAAAACAAAAAAAACTGTGAGTTTACTTTTTGGTATAAAGAAGATTGGCGTTTTAGAATAAGCATTTTTTTCCAAAGGAATACTCCGGCGATTGTAATTCGTAAAATTTGTTTGAAATTAAGTAGCTTTAAAGATTTGAACTTACCTGCTAAGATATTGACTAATTTATCTAAACAGCGCCGGGGAATGATACTTTTGACAGGAGCAACTGGTTCGGGTAAGTCAACTACAATTGCCAGTATGTTGGAGTATATAAATAACAATTTAGGTTATCATATTCTCACTATAGAAGAGCCGATAGAATTTACTTTTAAAGACAAGAAGTCAATTATAAACCAAAGGCAGATCGGCAAAGATGTAAGAAATTATCAAGAAGCTCTAAAACAGTTTGCCCTTCATTCGCCGGATGTAATATTTATTGGTAATATTAGAGATGCTGAAACCTGTTATGCTGCTTTGACTGCAGCTGAAACTGGAGTTTTAGTGTTTTCCACAATTCATACTGTAAATGCCTCTTCGACTATACAAAGAATTATAAATTTTTTCCCGCCCCATCAACATAATTTAATTACTAGTCAACTTTCTACGCTGTTAAAAGGTGTGGTTTCGCAAAGGTTGATTCCCAAACAAGGGGGAGGGCTTATTCCTGCTTATGAATCAATGGTCTTGAGTCCTTCTATATCGAGGCTAATAAGGGAAGATAAAATTTGGGAGATTCCTAAATATATAGCTTCGGGAGATGTTTATGGGATGAAAACATTTAATCAGTCGCTTCTAGAGTTGGTTGAATCAAAAAAAATAACCAGTCAATCAGCTTTAGAATATTCAGATCAAAAAGAGGATTTAGAGATAGAGTTCCGCAATAAAAACCTTATCTAATTTTAAATAAAAAAACAATATTTATATGGAAGATTTAAAGAGTGAAGTTTTGAACCTAAAAAAAGGTATTGCAGATTTAGAAAAAATACTGAAGATAAAAGAAAAAAAGAAAGAGATGAAAAAAATAGAGGATAAGATGGCAGAGCCGCACTTTTGGCAAGATAACAGTTCTTCAACTAAAACAGTTAAGAAGCTAAAAAGGCTTAAAACTGATGTCAAAGATTGGGAGTATTTAAATAATAAAGTTGTTGAGTTGTCAGAGTTTATTAATATGGAAGATAGCTCTCTCGAATCAGCAATCAGCCAGGAGTTAAAAGGCATAAAAAAGAAATATAGGTCATTAGAGCTAAAAACTCTTTTTTCAGCTAAGTTTGATCAAGCTAACGCCATAATTGAAATCAATTCTGGAGCTGGAGGTACAGAAGCTTGTGATTGGGCTGCAATGTTGTTTAGGATGTATTTCCGCTGGGCTGAAGAAAAAGGTTTTAGCTTAAAAGTGGTTAACCAAGTCCAGGGAGATGAGGCCGGAATAAAGAGTATAACTTTTTTTATTGAAGGGATGCGTGTTTATGGCTTATTAAAATCAGAAAGAGGCGTTCATAGGTTGGTTAGGATTTCTCCTTTTGATTCTAGCCGGCGCAGGCATACTTCTTTTGCCTCAGTTGATGTTATTCCAGAGGTAGAAGAAGATATAGATATTGAAATTAAGCCACAAGATGTAAGAATAGATACTTACCGGGCTTCTGGAGCCGGCGGCCAACACGTTAACGTAACCGATTCTGCTGTAAGAATTACTCATATTCCTTCCGGGGTAGTAGTTAGCTGTCAAAATGAACGGTCTCAACATCAAAATAAACATGCTGCTTTTAAGGTTCTAAAAGCTAAGTTATTTGAGTTAAAGGAGCAGGAACAACAAAATGAACTTGATAGAATGAAGGGCCAAAAAGAGAAGATAGAGTGGGGTTCACAGATTAGGTCTTATATCCTCCATCCTTATCTTTTGACAAAAGACCATAGAACAGGTGTTGAGAATCATAACGCCGAAGCTGTATTAGATGGCCAAATTGACAATTTTATTTGGGGATACCTAAAGTGGGTAAATAAAGGACCGAGGGACGACAGATGAAGGACGAAAGGACGAAATCGTCTATCGTCTGTCGTCAATCGTCCATCGGAACAAGTGATAATATCTGTATAAAAGAAAGGGGTCAGTATGCTTAGAGGTTTTATTTTTAGAAAAGCGCAGAAAAAAATTAATAAGTTAGAACCAAAGGTAAATATTTTACTTAACAAAGAGCTGCCTACTCCATCGATAAAAGAGGTTGCGGGTCTTTCTTCGCTTGTAAGCAGGGTTAATTATTTTGAGCCTGAAATAGCTGACAAACCGGCATCTTTTTTTAAAGAAAAAACTCAAGAGTTCAAGAAATTAATTAGAAACAAATTGACCAAAAAAAGTAGTGATAAAGAGAGGCAAGGTTTACTTGATCAAATTTTGCCTTTTTATTTTGCCTTAGTAAGAGAGGCTGCTAAAAGAACTGTAGCTATGCGTCATTTTGATGTACAGATTTTAGGAGGAATAGTTCTTCATGAAAATAAAATAGCCGAGATGGTTACCGGTGAAGGAAAAACTTTAGTTGCAACTCTGGCAGCTTCTTTGAATGCTTTAGTAGATAAAGGAGTGCATATTGTAACTGTTAATGATTATCTGGCAAAAAGAGATGCTGAATGGATGGGGCCGATCTATCAATACTTAGGGCTAACTGTAGGAGTGATACAAAGTGATATGGATAAGCAAGAAAAAAAAGAGGCCTACCATTGTGATATAACTTATGGAACAAATAATGAATTTGGTTTCGACTATCTAAGAGATAATATGGTAAATGATTTAGATGATATGGTTCAAAGAGGCCATTTTTATTCAATCGTAGATGAGGTAGATTCAATTTTAATAGATGAGGCCAGAACTCCTTTAATTATTTCCGGGCCGGCTGATACTTTTGTTAAAAAATATTATCTGGCCGATAAGGCAGTTAGGCAGCTTAAAATAAAAGAAATTATCCAAAGCTTTGAAAATAAAGACGAAACTATTACTATAAAAAATAAAGATGGAACTCAAACTAAAACTAGCCCAGAGGAGTTAGAAGGAAACTTTGACGCGATTAGGGAGGAAAAAACGGGAAACACTTTTCTTACGTCAAAGGGCGAAAAAAAATGTGAGCGTTTTTTAGGAGTAGATAATATTAACGATCAAGCTCCGGATTCACAATCCAACCCTTGGATGCATTATATCAATCAAAGCATAAGAGCGCATGGATTCTTTAATCGAGAAAAAGAGTATATAGTAAAGGATGGTAAAGTTATGATTGTCGATGAGTTTACCGGCCGCCTTATGCCGGGCCGGCGCTGGTCTGATGGCCTGCATCAAGCCGTAGAAGCTAAAGAGGGCTTAAATATTCAACAAGAAAGTCAAACTCTGGCTACGGTTACCCTACAGAACTATTTTAGGATGTATAACAAGTTAGCCGGGATGACCGGAACCGCCTATACCGAAGCTAAGGAGTTTAGACATATCTATAAACTGGATGTTGACGTTGTTCCTACCAACAAACCTTTAATTCGGAGTAACTATCCTGACAGAATATACAAAACAAAAAAAGCAAAGTTTGGTTCAGTTATCGAAGAAATTAACGAGTGTAACAGCCAAAAGAGGCCAGTGCTTGTAGGAACGACTTCAATAGAGGATTCAGAAACTTTATCATTTCTTTTATCTAAAAAAGGAATATCTCATAATATATTAAATGCTAAGTATCACGAGAAAGAAGCTCATATTATAGCCCAAGCCGGTAAAGTGGGGGCTGTAACTATTGCTACCAATATGGCAGGAAGAGGCACAGATATTGTTTTAGGCGGAAATCTCGATTATTTCATAAAAGATGTACTAAGGCGAAATAACATTAGCCTTGAAGACGAGAACTATGAAGATAAATATCAGGAAATTTATAAGCGCTATAAAGATGAATTTCAAAAAGAACATCAAAAAGTTGTAGAAGTTGGCGGGCTTCACATAATTGGTTCACAGCGTCATGAGGCTCGCCGAATTGACAATCAGCTCCGTGGCCGGGCTGGAAGACAGGGGGATCCTGGATCTTCTCGGTTTTATGTTTCTTTAGAAGATGACCTGATGCGTCTTTTTGGTTCAGAGCGTATCTACGGATTAATGGATACCTTAGGTTTTCCCGAAGATCAGCCGATTGAGCATGGTATGATTACCAGATCACTTGCAGTTGCCCAAAAGCGGGTTGAAGGACATAATTTTGAGATTAGAAAACAACTCTTACAGTATGATGACATAATGAATAAACAGCGTGAGGTAATATACAATCAAAGGAGAGAGATTTTAGAAAGCAGCAGTATCAGTGAGATGATTTTTGATATGACCGAAGAAGTAATTGAGAAAAATGTACCTTCTTATCTTGATCAGGATAGAGATATTTTAGGTTTATCCGGATGGGTTAAGTCAAAATTCAATCTGGAACTAGATTTTAGGCGATTAGGGGATTTAGATAAAGATACTGCAATTAATTTTATAAAAGAAAAAGCGCACCAACTTTATCAGGAAAAAGAAAAAGAGGCTGGTGAAGAGATCCGTCAGCTGGAGAAGATGGTTTGTCTTTGGGCTCTCGATTCAAAATGGAAAGAACACCTTTTGGTTTTGGATCATCTAAAAGAGGGCATTCATCTTCGCGGCCACGCCCAGGCTGATCCTTTGGTAGAATATCAAAAAGAGACTTTCTTTGCCTTTCAAGAGATGATTGACTCGATTAAAGACAAGGTAGTGGAGTTAATTTATAAGGCAAAAATTAAACCGGAACAAAAAAGGGAAGTCTTTGCAGAAGATCAAAAGAACTTTGTCCATTCCAAATACTCACCCTTAAGAAAAAAAGAACCAACCAAAAAGAAAGTAAAAACGCCTAAGGTAGCCGGTAAAAAAGTAGGTAGAAACGATCCTTGCCCCTGTGGTTCAGGCAAAAAATATAAAAAATGTTGCGGCAGATAAAAAGTCCAAAGTCCAAAGTCCAAAGTCCAAAGTCGAATATACTATTTTCAATTATAAGTGGTGTTGGGATTGGGTTGGTTTTTATTTTTCCTAAAGTTTCTTTTCTTGCCTGGGTTTCGTTAGTTCCGCTTTTTTTTATACTTAATAAAAAAAAATCTGCCGAGGGATTTCTTTCCTTTTTTCTTTTCGGTTTAATTTATTACGGAATTTCTTTATATTGGGTGACTTACGTATCTATATTAGGATTTATTTTACTCATAGTTTATTTATCTTTATTTTATCTGGTTTTTTATTTGCTAGGTAGTTTTTTTATAAAAAGGCCCTTAAGGCAGCTAACTATTCCGGCTGTTTGGGTTGTAGTTGAATTTTTAAAAGAAATTATTTGGTGTGGCTTCAGTTGGGCAAGCTTGGGTTATTCTCAATTTAATCATCCTCATTTAATCCAGATTGCCGATATTGGCGGTGTAAAGTTTATTAGTTTTGCCATAGTGCTGGTAAATTTTCTAATTTGGGAATTGATAACTTATAAAAAAATTTTAAAAAGGTTGATTTTTCTTTTACTTATATTTGCAGCAATAATAACTTATTCATCTATTCGGCTTAATGAAAATAAGCCAAAAGAAAAGATAGATATTTCATTGATTCAGCCAAATATTTTAGACAAGCAAACTTTGGGCCCAGAAGAAAAAGAAAAAAACTTAAAAAGTTTAGCTGCTTTGGCAAAAAGAACTCCCGAGAATAATTTAGTTATATTTCCCGAAGCTGCTTGGCCTTATGTTTTAGATAAGGAAAACACTCAACCAATTAATGAGTTTGTTAAAGATAGCAAGAGAAATATCCTTATTGGGGCAATTACTAAAGAAAGCAGTAATTATTATAATTCCGCTTTACTTTTTGATCGAGGAGGAAGTTTAGTTAAAATCTATGATAAGATTAAATTAGTTCCTTTTGGTGAGTACGTTCCTTTGCGGGATTATCTAGAATTTATTGAAGTTTTAAATAGTATTGGTGATATTACCCCCGGTAAAAAAATAAGGAGTTTTTCTTATCAAGATAAAAACTTTGCTGTCCTTATTTGTTTTGAAGATATCTTTCCTTACTATGTAGCTGAGATAGCAGAGAATAAAGATTTTTTATTAAACATTACCGATGATAGCTGGTTCCATGGCCAGCCGGAAGCAAGCCAGCATTTATCAATTATGGTTTTGCGAGCTGTAGAAAATAGAATATCTATAGCAAGAGCCGCAAATAGCGGAATTAGCGGGTGGGTTTCTCCTGAAGGCTACATAACTAAATTGAAAAAAAATGAAGACAGCCTATTTATTAAGGCTCAAGAAGATTTCCAAATTTCAGTTAGCAAAAAAAGCAGTTTTTATAATAGAAAAAAAGGGTGGTTTGTCTTGGTTTCTTTTGTTTTTTTAATGGTTATCTTTATTAAGAAGAAAGTTGATTAAAGGTAAAGCTTTGCTATAATTTGTTTTCTATGGATAAAAAAGAAAAAAAGAAGTTATTAAGGAGAAAAGTTGGTCTGTATTTTATTAAAACTTTTACCTTTTTGTCCGGAGTGGTACCTCTTAGGGTAAATCTTTTTCTTGGCAAGATTTTAGGGGCTTTAGCTTATTTGGTTTTATCCCGTCATCGCAAAATCGCTTTAAATAGCCTTTCGATAGCCTTTCCCAACTATTCTTTGAGTCAGAGAAAAAAAATCGCTAAGCAGTTTTTTGTTTTTATCGCTGAAGGCGGTTTTGAACTTATTTATTATTTAAATAATACAGAAAAACTTTATAGATTTGTAAAAATTGATGGTAAAGATAATTTAGATAAAGCTTTAGCCAAAGGCAGGGGGGCAATTTTTATTACTGCTCACTACGGAAACTTTCCTTTGATGAGCTTGCGTCTTGCTGCAGAAGGTTATCCGGTAAATCTTGTAGCCAGGCCGATGCGGGATAAATTCGCAGAAGCACATTTTCATAGATTAAGAACAGATGCCGGGGTAAAAAGTATCTCTGTCTATCCGCGCCGAGCTTGTGTGGCCGGGATAATTAATGCTTTAGCTAAAAACGAAATAGTGATAATTTTGATGGATCAAAATTTTGGTACCGGCGGAGTTTGGGTAAAGTTTTTTGATAAATTAGCCGCAACTCCGACTGGGCCGATAATTTTGTCTTTGCGGACTGAGGCAGCCCTTGTACCTTCTTATATATACCGAATAAAACAAAAAAAGCATTGTCTGAAAATATTCCCTGAAAAAGAGCTAACTTTAGGTAAAGACAAAAGTGAAACAATATTGATTAATGCAGCTGAGTTTACTAAAATTATTGAAAGATGGATAAGAGAAAGGCCGGAACATTGGAGCTGGGTGCATCGGCGCTGGAAATCACGGCCTTCGAAGAATACCAGCAAAGACAAAATTCTTGATTCATAAAAAGCAGATAAACTGAATAAAGTTATTGTAAACGTTATTTTTTTTGGTAAAATAATATCGATGAAAAGGCTTTTATTCTTTTTAATTATCTTTTTTTGGCTGCCTTTAGCTTTTGCTGTTTCTGCAGATGCCTATCTAGTTGAAATCGGCCAGCAATATATCAGCCAGGGGCGGTTCCAAAAAGCAAAAACTGAGTTTGAAAAAGCTCTTCAAGTTAATCCTGCCAATAAAAGAGCTAAAGAATACCTAAATCAGCTACGTAAACAAGAGATCAAAAGAACTTTAAATAAGTATTCAAAAGCGAAGCCGGCTTCTAAAAGAAAATCTAACCAGAAAGCAACAAAAGATCCAGATCAATTTTCGCCTGATGAATCTGCTGTTGATCAGCCAGAAGAAAAAGAGTCTAA
>JAWOBO010000018.1:0-8839 GCA_046484225.1 Candidatus Omnitrophota bacterium
AAAACAAAAAGAATAATGATAAACACTGAAAACCAAACCATAACCTTCCTGGCCATTTCTTTACGATAAAGAATACCTAACCCAGAAAGCAGAAGAAAAACTGAAAGGATTAATGAGATGTTATTAGCCATTTTCATTTGGCTTTGATTAACCTGAGAAGTGATTTCATCTTGTCCTATTCTTTTTAAAGAGTCTGTATAATGATCGTAATCTAGAGCAAAATAGTTAACCAGGGAAAGAACTCCGAATATAATAATTAATATTCCTAAAACCAAGACCCCTTTAGGATTTTTTTGTTGCTTATTGTTTTGCATGGGTGAGTTAGTTCTTGATTCTTTGTTATGCTATAGACTGTTAATAAAACGTCCCCAGCCGGATTTGAACCGGCGCCGCAGGCTCGAAAGGCCCGTGTCCTAGACCAGGCTAGACGATGGGGACATTTTTAAATTTTATTATAACTGGAAAAATAAAACTAATTAATTTTAAGTTTTATTTTTAAAATGTCAATGAATTTTCTCTTCTCTTAACTACCCGGGACAACATGAGCAATAGCAGCAAGTTTATCCTGTTTGCCTAAATTTATAACTTTTACTCCCTGGGTTGACCGGCCCGACATCCGGATATCTTTTACTTTGGTTCTAATCAATATTCCTTTTTGTGTAATATACATTACTTGATCTTCGGTTCTAACCAAAAGTATCCCTTTTACTTCTCCCAGCTTAGAAGAAAGCTTTATATTAATTATTCCTTTACCGCCCCTTGATTGGCTTCTATATTCTTTTATTTGAGTTCTTTTAGCAAACCCTTTTTCAGTTGCGGTTAAAAGATATAGGTCCTCGGCCTTAAGGCTCGGCTCTATAATCCCCATACCCAAAACTATATCTGACTTAGCCAATTTAATACCGCGAACTCCTTGAGATTGCCGGCCCGTCGCTCTAGCTTGCTTGACCCCAAAACGAATTGACAATCCTTTCTTGGTCGCAAGAACTACATCATCTTTTTCTGTTGCTAATTGCACACCGATAAGTTCATCTTTTTTCTTTAAGCTTATCGCAATAATTCCGCTCTTGCGAGCATGAGCAAACAACTTTAAAGAGCATCTTTTAACCATCCCTTCTTGGGTAGCCATAAAGATAAAAAATTTAGAATCAAACTCCTTCACCGATAAAACTGCAGTAATTTGAACATCATTTTTTAGCTTTAAGACATTAACAATGGCTCGACCCTTGGAAGTACGAGATCCTTGCGGAACTTCATAAGTTTTTAACGGATAAGCCTTACCTTCGTTGGTAAAAATTAAGAGAGTATCTTTACTTGAAGCAACAAAAAGATGTTGAACAAAATCAGTATCCCCTGTTGACATGGCAGTAACCCCTCTGCCCCCTCTCTTTTGGTGTCTGTAGGTAGTAAGGGGCATCCGTTTGATATAGCCAAACCGGCTTATCGCCACAACCATATCTTCTTCAACGATTAAATCTTCCACCTCTATCTCTTCTTTTTCAGCTACGATATCTGTCCGGCGGGGGTCAGCAAATTTTTCTTTTATTTCTTTGAGTTCATTTTTAATTAATTTTTCTTGTTGCTTTTGTGAAGAAAGGATATTGTTTAAGTACTCAATTGTTTTTAAAAGTTCTTCATATTCTTGATCTATCTTTTTCCGCTCAAGAGCACAAAGCCTTTGTAGCTGCATTTGCAGAATGGCTTGAGCCTGGAGATGAGTTAACTTAAATTCTTTTATTAAGGTTTTTTCAGCTCCGCCCGGATCTTTAGCTTTCTTGATTATCCTTATTATTTTATCTAAATTTTTTAAAGCTATTTTTAACCCTTCTAATATATGGGCCCTTTTTTCAGCTTTTTTTAATAAAAATTTAGTCCGCCGGATAATAACTTCTCTTCTAAAAGCTATATGATGAGCTAGCATATCTTTTAAACCAAGCATTTGTGGGGTCCGGTTGACTAAAGCTAAAAATATAGCCCCAAAAGTTGTTTCCATACTAGTATGTTTATATAGTTGGTTTAAAATTATTTCTGCTTGAGCTGCTCTTTTTAATTCGATCACCACCCTTATCCCGTCTCTATCGGATTCATCTCTTAGATCAGAAACTCCTTCTATTTTTCCTTTATTAATGATATTAGCTATTTGTTCTAGGAGAGTAGTTTTATTTAATTGATAAGGAATCTCGGTAATTACAATATACTCTTTATTTTTTTCCTTTTCTATGCTAGCCCGGGCCCTCACGGTAAGTTTGCCTCTTCCTTTTTTATACATTTCTAATATATCTGTCTTGCCGCAGATAATGCCGCCGGTGGGAAAGTCAGGTCCTTTTATATATTTATGAAGTTTTTTTATCGAAGCGTCCGGATTATCAACCAAATAAATTAATGCGTCGCAAACTTCACCCAAATTATGAGGTGGGATATTAGTTGACATCCCCACCGCAATCCCGCTTGCTCCGTTACAGATAAGATTAGGGAAAACCGAGGGAAGGACTTCGGGTTCTTGAAGAGAATTATCAAAGTTAGGGAAAAAATTAACAGTTTTTTTATCTATATCTTGGAGTATATAGTCTGAAACTTTGGCCATCCGGCATTCTGAATAACGCATAGCGGCAGCCGGGTCTCCATCTATTGAACCAAAATTTCCCTGACCGTCGATTAAAGGATAACGGAGTGAAAACTCTTGAGCCATTCTCACCAATGCATCATAAACCGACAAATCTCCATGCGGATGATATTTTCCTAAAACTTCGCCGACCACTCTAGCGCTTTTTTTATAAGATTGATTATAGCGCAGATGTAATCCGTCCATACCATAAAGTATTCTCCGCTGAACCGGCTTAAGGCCATCTCTTATATCCGGCAAAGCCCTTCCTACAATAACGCTCATCGCATAGGAAAGATAGGATTCTTTCATTTCCTCTTCTAAGAATCTGGTAATAATTTTTTCGTTATGTTTTTGTTCCATAATATAGTTTATCGTGGTTTATATGCCTAATACATTAAATGGATGCGCTATATTCTCTTAGGTAAAAGCCAGAGAATGATCCGCCTTTGGCGGATAGCGCATACATTTCCTCTTCTAAGAATCTGGTAATAATTTTTTCGTTATGTTTTTGTTCCATAATAAAATTTATTTTCTACCCTCTAACTTCCGTCATCCTGAGCCCGAAGGGCGAAGGATCTCATTTATCATAGAGATTCTTCGGCTTCGCCTCAGAATGACACTGCGAAAGTGATTCTTGCCATGCAACATTTCCGTTACCTTTTCTTTTTACACGTCTATATTTCTAACTTGATGAGCGTTAGCTTGGATAAACTCTTTCCTTGGCTGGGCCTGCGATCCCATAAGGATAGTAAAAATTCTATCAGCTTCAACCGCATCTTCTAGAGCCACTTTAACCAAGGTTCTTCTCCCGGGGTTCATTGTGCTTTCCCAAAGTTGATCAGGATTCATCTCCCCTAATCCTTTATAACGTTGGAGATGCATTCCTTTGGTAGCAAGACTTCGAATCAACTTTAGAACTTGTTTAAGCCCCTTGCATTTATGCTGCTTGCCGGTATCTTTATCTATGAGAATAAAATTGTCTTTTTTGCCGGGAAGATAATCTTTCAAAGAGACACCTTTTTTCAACAAAGAAGTATCTATTTTTTTAATTTGGTGAGATTCAAATATCTCTATATAGTCCAATTCTTCTAACTCTCCAAACGATGAAAGTTTCTTTTCATCCAGCACAAATACTGATTGCTGATCAGTATTGACTTTATAAGCCGGATACTTACCTTTTTTTTGGTCAATTGCTTCCAGATACTCGGCAAAAGGCACTCCTTTTCTTTCCAACAATAGCTCTAACTTTTCGATAGCTATTAAACTTTGAATTATTTCTTCAAGATCTTTTGCAGTTATTTTTTTATTTTTCTTGTTTTTTATTTTTAGTTCGGCCGATTCTGTTCCTAAAGAAAGTATCATCTGATTCATTTCTTTTTCGGTGTGGATATACTCCTGGTGACTTCTTTTTTTTATTCTATAGAGAGGAGGTTGAGCAATATAAATCTTTCCTTCTTCAATAAGCGGAAGCATATGACGGTAAAAAAGAGTGAGGATCAGAGTCCGAATATGAGACCCGTCAACATCAGCATCAGCCATAATTATTACTTTATGATAACGTAACTTATCTAAATTAAATTCCTCTCCGATACCGCTTCCTAGGGCTGATATTATAGTCTTTACCTCTTGGCTTGATAACACTTTGTCTAGCCGTGCTTTCCCTACATTTAAAATCTTTCCTTTTATTGGTAAAATTGCCTGGAAATTTCTGTCTCTAGCCTGTTTGGCTGAACCCCCGGCTGATTCACCCTCGACTATATATATTTCGGCAAAAGTAGGATCTTTTTCAGCACAATCGGCTAGCTTCCCGGGAAGATTAGCACTATCTAGAGCCCCTTTTCTTCTGGTAATCTCTCTTGCTTTTTTAGCTGCTGCTCTTGCCTGCGCGGCAAGCATAGCTTTTTTAAGTATCTTGTTTACAACTGCCGGATTTTGTTCAAAGAAAGAAGATAAGGCTTCAAATGCTATAGAGTTTACCAAACCCTCAACTTCGGAATTACCTAGTTTTGTTTTAGTTTGTCCTTCAAATTGGGGATTAGAAACCTTAACACTGATTACAGCGCACAATCCTTCTCGGGCGTCATCTCCCGAAATATTACTTATATTTTTTGAAGATCTTTTTCCTTTAGCAGATAAATTTATAGCTCTGGTTAAAGCAGTTTTAAAGCCGGTAAGGTGGGTTCCGCCCTCTAATGTGTTTATATTATTGGCAAACGAAAATATATTTTGCTTATACCCTTCGTTATATTGGAGGGCCCCTTCAACTTCAACATCTTCTTTTTTACTATTAAAATAAATTATCTTCTTGTGAATTGAGTTTTTGTTCCGGTTTAGGTAATCTACAAAAGAAACGATTCCTCCACTAAATTTAAAAGCTGTTTCTTTGTCGTTAGTTTCATCTTTTAGAAATATTTTTACGTTTTTATTAAGAAATGCTAGCTCCCTTAATCTTTTCGAGAGAACATCAAACGAAAATTCAGCTTCGGGAAATATTTCCGGGTCCGGTTTAAAGGTTATCTTTGTGCCGGTTTTTTTTGTTTTGCCTATTTTTTTTATCTTTGTTTTGGGATGGCCCCTTTCAAAGGTTTGATGAAAAACTTTCCCTTCTCTTTTTACTTCAGCCTCAAGCCATTCACTCAAGGCATTAACACAACTAACCCCAACTCCATGAAGCCCCCCGCTAACCTTATAAGCTTTATGATCAAACTTTCCTCCCGCATGAAGAGTTGTCAGCACAACTTCAAGGGCTGGTTTTTTTAATTTTTTATGGGTGTCGGTTGGAATCCCCCTCCCGTTATCCTCAATAGAGACACTTCCTTCTGGATGGATAACAATATTAATTTGGTCACAATAACCAGCTGTTGCTTCATCAACCGCATTGTCTACCACCTCATAAATAAGATGGTGTAATCCGCGGTGGCTTGTATCCCCAATATACATAGCCGGCCTTTTTCTAACCGCTTCTATCCCACCCAACACTTGTATGGTTGTTGCGTCGTATTTTTGTTTTTTTGGGCTCATTTATTTAACCTCTATTTTTATTTCTTTAATTTTTGGAAGTTCTTTTTTTACCTTTTCTTCTATCTTGTTTTTTTGCAGCCTAAACCCATAAACCGCACTAGACGATCTCAGGAAAAACACTACTTTTTGCTTTGGTTGAATCTCTATTTTAACTTGTTCAGCTATATTTTTGTTTAAAGTCTCTTTTAGAATTTTTTTAATATTCTCGTATTGTTTTTGTTTTTGTTTGTTTTTTTTGATGTATTCATCAACTATCGTTTTTATGTGTTCTGCCATTTTTTTTATGTCTTCATTGGTAAAAGAAGATAGGTGTGGTTTTCTCGTTTAATCACTGCTGGTTTTTCTGTGCCAAAAAAATCAATTACAATCTTTTGGTCTTTTATCTGCTTTAAAATGTCTATAAAATAACTGGGATTGAACTCTATATCTAGCGCCGGGCCCTGATACTCTGTGCCTATCTCTTCTTTTGCTTCTCCTAGTTGCGGTGTTGTTTTGTAGATAACCATCTTATTTTTTTTAAGGCTTAGCTTAACCCCTTGATATTCTTGGGTTGTAAGCAACCCGATTCTTTTTAAAGAGGCCATAAAAACCTCTCTGTTTACAGTTAACTGATCTCCTCTTTTTTTTGGAATATATTGTGAATAGTTAGGAAAGTCTCCTTCTATAGGACGAGCCATAATTTTTGTTTTTTGGAAGTCAAACTCTATATTTTTTTCTGAAAAAGATAAATAGAGAGGGTTTTGTTTTTCTTTAGTCACCCTAGCAATCTCAGCTACTGTTTTATTAGGTAATATAAAACTTATCTTTTCTTCTATTTCTGCTTGCGTTTTAGGAAACTCTCTTGTAACAAAAGAAAGCCTCTTTCCGTCGGTTGCAACTAATTTTACTTTATTTTCTTCTAGCTCAAATAAGACTCCGCTTAAAATATAATTTACATCTTCATATCCGGCGCAAAAAGAGGTTAATCGAATCATCTCTTCTAAAGTCTCTGGCAGCATCTTTATGGTTACTGCTTCTTTTTTCTCTTGTATTTTAGGAAACTCCTCTTCTTTTAGAGTGTTTATTTTGAACTCAACTTTTCCACACTTTATTAAGAGGATATTCTTAAGCTTTTCTAAGGTTATATCCCCCCCGGGAAGTTCTCTGGCAATAGAGATAAACCTTCTCATGGGTACCAATACTTTACCGGCTGTTTTTACTTCTTTTTTTATATATGTATTTATAGTTATATCTAAGTCTGTGGTTGTAAACTTAATCATATCTTTTCTTGCATTAATCAAAACACTCCCTAAGGCAAGGAAGTCTTGTTTGGTTGTGGTGGGTCCTGAAACGTTCTTTAGGCTTTCTACTAATTCTCTTCTATTAATAGTAATATTCATAGTCTTAGTATAAGTAGTTATTGTGGAAACTGTTAACTTCTGAAATATTATAACAATTATTTGAGAAAAAGAAACAATTCAATAAAAAAAAGATTATCATAAGTTTTTAATTTCCTGTGTAAGGTTGTTAACAGTTGTTTTTAATTTTTCATCTTTAGTTAAAGCTTTCCTTATTTTTTTACAAGCATAAAGAATGTTAGTGTGATGTTTGCCTCCAAAAAAACCACCGATTTCAGGAAGAGAGCTTTCCGTTAACTCTCTTGTTAAAAACATTGCAATTTGGCGGGGTAAAACCAGTGTTTTGCTTCTTTTGCTTTTCTTTAGGTCTTCTTTGTCAACCCCATAAAAATGGCTTACCTTATCTAAGATAATTTCCGGAGTAACCCGAGTGCTAATTTCACGAACCATATCCTTTAAAATACCTTTAGCTAGTTCAACAGTAATTGTCTTGCTTTCTATCAAAGAATAAGCTATAATTCTAACCAAGGCGCCTTCAAGCTCGCGAATATTCGAGGAAATATTTTCAGCGATGAAACGGATAACCGGCGCATCGACCTTTACTGCTTCATTTTCTAATTTTTTTTCTAAAATTGCTACTCTAGTTTCATAGTCTGGTGGCTGTATATCAACAACCAACCCCCAGTTAAAACGAGAAACCAACCTTTCTTCTAAATCAGGGATTTCTTTTGGTGGCCGGTCGGAAGAAACAACAATTTGTTTATGGTGGTCATATAAAACATTAAAGGTGTGAAAAAATTCTTCCTGGGAAGCCTCTTTACCAGAAAGGAATTGGATATCATCAATTAAAAGAATATCTATATCTCTGTATTTTTTTCTAAATTTATCAGTATTTCGCTGGCGGATAGAAAGAATAAGATCATTAGCAAAACTTTCCGAAGAAATATATTTAACTTTTGTTTGCGGGTTTAAAGAAAGCACTCGGTTAGAAATTGCCTGCATAAGGTGTGTTTTCCCTAACCCCACTCCTCCATAAATAAAAATAGGATTATAAGATTTCCCCGGAGCCCTGGCAACAGCTAAAGATGCAGCATGAGCCATTCGGTTTGAAGAACCAACCACAAAATTATCAAAAGTAAAGCGGGGGTTTAACCGCAATGACGTTTGTTTTTTTTCTCCAAAGCTTTTATTAAAAGAACGAAATATTTTTGTAGTTTTACTTTTAAGGATCCCGGGATTAACTCTAAACTCGATATTTATTTTTTTCCCGGAAACTTCTTGGGAAATTTCCTCTATGGAAGATAGGTAGTTGCTTTCTACCCAATTTTTAAAAAAGCTATCAGGAGCTTCTAAGACTAGTTTTTCTTTAGAAATCTCTTTCGGTTGTAAGGGAGATATCCAAGTATCAAAGGAGGTTTCCCCTAAGCGCTCTTTAAGCTTTTTTTTACAATTTTCCCAAATATCTTGTTTCATTGGCGATTTAACAAAATTAACAACTTATTCACATTTTAGGAAACCCAATTATACCTCAATAAATTATCTTTGCAACTTTTTTGTGGTTGACACCCCATTAATTTATGTTAAAATCTCAACTTATCCAGTAGCATACAGGAAGATTATAATGGATAAGAAAGCTTATCTTTGTGAATGAAAATATTCAGGGTGTCATTCGCCGGTTTATCCGGCGAATCTATACATGCAACTTCTGGATACGCCGGTCGAGCCGGCGTATGACAATAAGATTATTGTTAAGAGAATCTATCACATCTATGTAATGTATTAGACTCACAAACAACGATGAGTTTTGTGAAGGTATCTTATTTTTGATAAATTGATAATTAACCAATAGGAAAAACATGAAAAAAAATCTAAAAAC
>JAWOBO010000085.1:0-5321 GCA_046484225.1 Candidatus Omnitrophota bacterium
GTAAAGCATAAACCAGATTTAATCATTTTAGATATAATAATGCCTCAAGTTGATGGTATCGAAGTTTTAAAAAAACTTAAAGAGTCAAAGGAAACATTATCTATTCCAGTAATAATGTTGAGTGCAAAAACAGATGATGAAACTAAATTAAAAGCGGCTGCTCTTTATGATGAATATTATATTACAAAACCGGTTCAAATAGATCAACTAAAATCAAAAATTAAAGAAGTTTTCCAAAGACGTTAAGCTTGATAAAAGAATATTTTCTTATCTGGCCAATATGGATAAAAAATGCAATATTTATTTTCAAAGACAACTATTGCTTGTTACGCGTTGTTAATTGCTGTTTTTTCTTTTGTGCCATTTCGGGCGCATTCAGGATTATTTTTCCCCAGGTATGATTATTTTTTTCATGGAATAACTTATTTTTTACTTTCTTTTTTGTTGGTAAACGGTTTAGCATTAAATAAAAAGAGAAATCCTTATTTTTATGGATTCGTTTATAGTTTTTTATACGGGTTTTTTATTGAAATTATTCAATTTTTTTTACCATTTAGAAGTTTTGAAACTAAAGATATCTTAATCAATTTAATTGGTGCTTTATTGGGTTGTTTAATTAGGGTATTGTAATTTTTTAAGAAATTGTAATGAAAAAAGCTTTTAATATTGTTTTTGAAGATGAGTATTTATTAACTATAAACAAAATAGCTAGAATTGTAGTTCAGCCTGGCCCAAAGAAAGAAAAAGAGACCTTAACTTCTTTGGCTGAAAAGCACCTAAAGCAAAAGTTGTATATTTGCCATCGCCTTGATAAAGATACTCAGGGTTTGATAATATATGCCAAATCCAAAAAAGTTCATAAAAATATTACTGGCCAATTTCGGAAGAGAAAAATTATTAAAAAATATGTTGCTTTAACCAAAGGAAATTTTAAAAAAAATAAAGGAATATTCAAAAATTTAATTATTGATGCAGTTGGAAGAAAATTTAATGAAAAACCAAAAAGCAGTGAAACTTTTTACAAAGTTATAAAAAGGTGTAAGGGGCTTGATTTAACAGAACTTTCTCCTAAAACCGGCAGAACTAATCAAATTAGAATTCATTTAGCTGAAGCTGGCCATCCGATCTTGGGGGAGAGAAAATATGCTTTTGGCCGTGATTTTGTGATAAAATTTAATAAGTTGGCTCTTTGTGCTTATTTTTTGAGGCTTGAACATCCAATTAGCAAAGAAAAAATAGATGTTAAAATAGATACTCCCGAATACATGAAGGAGTTTATAGAAAAAAGGAGGTAGCTATGTTTTTAGGAATTATTTTTCTTCTGGCCGGTCTTTTGATTGCGGTTTATCCGCCTTTATTATCTTTAATTGTTGCTGCGGTATTGATTATTTTAGGGGTTTTTTCTTTATATGCCGGTTATCAACTGAAAAAAATGAATCGTAAATCAGGAGATCCTTTCATAGATTTTTTCTTTAAATTATAGATGATTTAGTTAATATTCTATCTTATGGATATAATTAAAAAAAAGATATATTATCATGACACAGATTGTGGGGGAGTAGTCTATTATGCTAATTATCTTAAGTATTTTGAAGAAGCCAGGACAGAATTTTTCACAGATAGAGATATAGATATAGCTGAACTATCAAGACAAGGAATTCTTTTTGTGGTAAGGGATGTCAATATTTGTTATAAAAGGCCTGCAGGTTATGGCCAGATAGTTGAGGTAAAAACTGAACTGACTAAATTAAAGGCAGCATCTTTGCAGTTCTTGCACCTAGTCGAGATTAAAGATATTTTGTTAGTTTCGGCTAAAACTACTCTTGCTTCTATAAACAAAAAGTTTAAAGCTTGTCCTATTCCCAAGAGTGTATTAAATAAGCTAAAAAATGCTCTATAAAATAATAAACAAAACTAAAGATATAGAAATAGTCCGTTCTGCTGAAGTTGCTTCTGGATTCTTTCAGCGTTTGCTGGGATTAATGTTTCGAAGCAGTATGGGGAAGAACCAAGCCCTTGTCTTTTATCAGGCTCCCTCAATACATACTTTTTTTATGAATTTTTCTCTTGATCTTTTATTTTTAGACCGGCAGATGGTAGTAAAACGGATAGTAAACTCTTTACCTCCTTGGCGAGTTGCTTTTTGTAAAGGTGCCTATGTTACTATTGAGTTACCGGCTGGCAAGGCCAAACAAAACAATATTAGTTTAGGCGACAAAATAGAGCTACTTACCTGATTTATATTGACTGCTTAGCTTTTTTCGTAATTAAGGGGACGTTTCCCTTGTTTATAACCCTTTGTTAGCCAATGGGTTATAAACTGGCATTTTCCGCTTATTTGCGAAAAACACTGCTTTATAACTTCTTTATCTACAGTAACTTATAACAGAGGGAAACGTCCCCTCCTATGTCAATAGGATTATTGCCCATGGAATTAGCAGTTAACTGGACGTTTCAACCTAAATTGTATTGACTGGATAAGGTTTTTCGTTTATTATGTTTGGTATGATTAAGGTAGGAGTTTTAGGAGCTACAGGGTTTACTGGTGAAAAGTTGTGCGAAATTCTTTTGGCACATCCGGAGGTTAAAGTTGCCTATATAGCTTCTCGTACTAAAAAACCGGTATTATATTCTGAAATTTTTCCTAAATTTTCTAAAAAAACTTCAATAAAGTGCCAGCCGCTTAACCTTAAAAAGGCTATAAATTCCTGTGACCTTTTATTTTTGTCATTGCCGCATACCGTTTCAATGCAGTTTGTCCCGGAAATTTTAAAAAAAGGCAAAAAAGTTGTCGATCTTTCAGCTGATTATCGCCTGAAAAAGATTTCGGCCTACGAAAGCTTTTATAAAAAAGAACATCAGGATAAAAATAATTTAAAAAAGTCTGTTTATGGCTTACCAGAGCTATTTAAAGATAAGATAAAAAAAGCTCAACTAATAGCAAATCCTGGTTGTTATCCAACTTCAATAATAGTTGCTTTATATCCTTTGTTATCCGAAAAGATAGTTAAAGGTAAGATCGTGATTGACTCTAAATCGTCGATCACCGGATCAGGCCGGAAAGCAGCTATCGATTATCATTATTCTAATATAGCCAATAATTTTTGGGCTTATAAGCCATTTACCCATCAGCATCAACCGGAAGTGGTTGAAGTTTTAGGAGAAAAGTTAACAAAATCTTTGAAATTCTCTTTTCTCCCTCAGGTGGCTAGTTTTGAAGCCGGGATTTATTCTACAATTCATCTTTCTTTTAAAGAAAAAGTTAGCAAAGATAGGCTGAACAAAATTTATAATAAATACTACCAAAGCTATCCTTTTATCCGGCTTGGTAGCAAAATTCCTAAATTAAAAGATGTAATAGGGACAAATTTTTGCGATATAGGGGTTGCCGTAGATGAAAAAGGTTATGATGCAGTGATAGTTTCGGCTATTGATAATTTAGTTAAAGGGGCGGCTGGTCAGGCAGTTCAAAATATGAATTTAATGCTTGGCTTTAAGGAGACAGCCGGACTTCTTTCTTTGTGAACAAAATAGTGGCAATAAAATGAAAAAAAATAAATTACCTCAAGGTTTTTTAAGCAGTGGCTTAAAGTGCGGAATCAAAAAAAATGACTATGATCTAGGCCTAATTCGGTTCAAGCAGGCCTATCGGGTAGTAGGGTTTTTTACTAGCAACTTGAATGTTTCTTATTCAGTTTCTTTATCGCAAAAAAATATCAAAAACCCTATTTCTGCTATTTTAGTAAACAGTGGTAATGCCAACTGTTTTTCACATAATAAAGGCTATCAAGATACAGAGGATATAGCAGAAAAACTTGCTAATAAATTAGCTCTGGATAAAAAAGAAATTCTAATTGCTTCAACGGGGATTATTGGAAAAAAATTACCGAAGTCCAAAATTACAAAAAATATTTCAAAGCTTGTAAAAAATTTAGAGGATGATTCAAGTAAGTTTGCAAAGAGTATTTTAACCACAGACAGTTGTACTAAAGTTATTTCTAAAGTTATAAGTTTTGGCAAAAAGAAGGTAAGAATTACAGGAATTGCCAAAGGCGCAGGCATGATAAAACCAAATTTGGCTACTATGTTAGCTTTTGTTTTAACTGATGCTGATATCAGCCTAGGGGGCCTGAAAAAGAATACAAAAGAGGCGGTAGAAAAAAGTTTTAATTCGATCAGTATTGATGCAGCTGAGAGCACTAATGACTCGTTATTTGTAGTATCAAGTAAAAAAGTGCCGTTGGCCAAGAAAGAAAAAAATAAATTTTTCTTTGAGCTTCAAAATGTAATGATTGATCTTGCTAAATTGATTGTCAAGGACGCAGAAGGGGCAACAAAATTTGTTCGGCTGGATTTAAAAGGCGCTAAAACCAAGAAAGAAGCTAAACAGTTAGCAGAAAAGATAGCAGGTTATATTTTATTTAAAGCTGCACTCTATGGCAATAATCCTAATATTGGTAGGATTATTGCGGTGCTGGGCCAAGCTAAAATTAAGTTAAAAGAAGAAGATCTAGATATAAAGTTTAGCTCTTTTGCAAAAAAAGAAATTAAGATTACAATAAATCTAAAAAGAGGCAGCTATGATTGGAGAGTTTATACTTGTGATTTGAGTCCTGAATATGTGAAGATTAATGCTGAGTATAATTAAATTTATTAAAAGGAGGTTTAAACAGATTATTTTCTGTGTAATCTATATTTAATCTGTGTAATCTGTGGTTATGGAAGAAGCAATAAAAAAAGCAGATATTTTAATTGAAGCACTGCCCTATATTAAGGAATTTCATAAAAAAATTTTTGTTATAAAATATGGTGGCTCTATTTTAGGAGAAGAGAGAATTCGTAAATCTGTACTTGAAGATATAGCTTTTTTAAAATTTGCTGGGATTAGGCCGATTATTATTCACGGTGGGGGGCCTAATATTACCGAGAAATTAAGACAAAGCAGTATTGAGACAGATTTTTTTCAAGGAATGAGGGTTACTGACAAAAAGACATTAAAGATAGTAGAGGAAGAATTAAACAAGTTAAATGACCTAATTTCCAAAGAAATAGAATCACATTCAGTTAAAGCGAAAAAGTTTTTGAAGAGAGATAAACTGCTTAAAGTAATCAAAAAAGAGGCAGGTATTGACCTAGGCTATGTAGGCCGGATGGTTGATTTTGATAAAAATATTCTCAAAAAAACTACAGTAGATAATATTTCGGTGATTTGTCCGATGGGTGTTTCAGAAAAAGGGGAAGCTTTTAATATCAACGCTGATGAAGTAGCTTGTTTTTTGGCGTCAAAGCTTTCTGCAGAAAAATTAGTCATATTAACAGAT
>JAWOBO010000025.1:0-14258 GCA_046484225.1 Candidatus Omnitrophota bacterium
ACTGAGGCAGATGCTGAAGAAGGAAATATTGAGGTTCTTAAATTTAAGGACGCTAACATTAAAACTGTTATTCGTTCCATCGCCCAAAAAGCTTACCGGGATGGAAAGAAGGTAAATATAGTTACAAGCCCTGATGTTGAGGGAGCAGTCACGGTAAATCTAGAGGACCTAGATTGGCTTACTGCCTTAGAGGTGGTAATTCGGCCTTATGATTACAGTTACGAATGGGTTGGGAAAAATACAGTTATCGTTGATACCACTGAAAAAATTACCGAACGGGAAAAAAGTGATCAAGCCAGGCAAGAAGGCGAGCGGCCGCGGATGAAAGTTTTTAACTTAAAATTTATCGATGCCAACGACGCCAAGAAAGCTGTTGAGCCTATGCTTTCATCAGTCGGCAGGGCTACAGTTTTAGAAGTAAGCGGCCGGGCTGGTTGGCAATTTGGGGTGGATATAACCAAAAGAGAGAGAATTGATGAGGTAGAAGCTGCCAAAACAAAAGTTTTGATGGTCTCTGATCTGGCTAAAAAAATAGCTGAGATAGAGAGTTTATTAAATTTAATAGATAGAAAGCCCAAACAGGTTTTAATTAAAGCCCGGATTATGGAAGTAAGCGAAGATTTGCTAGACGACTTTGGGTTTCAATGGTTTACTGGAGACGCTGATTCAACAGAAATTGATATTAGTTCAGGCACAATAGACGGATCAATAGATCCTTTTGAAGAGGTTGCTGCTCCTGATTATGGATTAGAATTTGCCTTCAAAAAACTTACCGGAACCAATCTAGAAGCAATTTTACATGCGGCCAAAAATGATGAATATATTAATACTCTTTCGGCTCCGACCATTATGACCTTAGACAATCAGGAGGCATCAATTTTGATTGGTGAAAAATATCCCATAGTTAGCACAGAGGTAAGTACAGAGACTAATACTGTAACCGGAGGGTCGTTAGAGTATTATCAAGATATAGGAATTCAGCTTAATGTTGTGCCTCAAATTTCCGGAGAAAATGAGGACTTTATAAATATGATTATTCATCCAGCTATTACCTCTGAAGGCGATGAGGTAGAGATTCAATCCGGTGGTGGCGAGCCGCTTGTTTCGTATCCAAGAATAAATACCCGTGAAGCTGAAACCCAAGTGTTAATGAGAGATGGTGAGACTATAGTTATTGGCGGATTGCTTAAAGATATAAAATCAAAAAAAGAAATTGGTGTTCCTTTTTTAAGTGATATTCCCATTTTGGGATGGTTTTTTAAAAGAAAGGTTGAAGATACAGAGAAAGTAGATTTGCTGATATTTATTACAGCTGACGTTTTAGAGCCGGGTGAAATTAATTCTATCGAATTAATTGAATCCAAGAATGTTACCGATAAATTTAAAAAAGACGAAACTAAAAAATAAACCTGATTTGTCATTGCGAGGGCGAAGCCCGAAGCAATCTCTAAAGAATTACCATGAATAACTACTTAGCTGCCTACGGCCTAAAAACTGCTCCTTTTAATATTACCTCTGACCCTAACTTTTTTTACCAAAGTTCAACCCATAAAGAAATACTTTCTACCCTTTTTTTTGGGCTAAATCAGAAAAAAGGCCTGATGGCGGTTATCGGTGAAGTGGGGACCGGTAAAACTACCCTTTGTAAGGTTTTCCTTGACCAACTGCCTAAAGAAGTAGCAACTTCAGTAATTTTTAACTCTCCCCAATTCAGCCAAACTCAGCTGCTTAAGACTATTCTCGCTGACTTTGGCCTTAAGCCGGGCCGGAAAAACCGGTTTGATTTAGTAAAGAACCTAAATTCGTTTTTAGTGGATACTTCTTTATCCGGCGGCAATGCCTTGCTGGTTATCGATGAGGCGCAAAATTTAACCTCTAAACAGCTTGAACAAATCAGGCTTTTATCTAATCTAGAAACTTCCCGGGAAAAACTACTGCAGATTTTATTGGTTGGCCAGCCGGAGTTAGAAGATAAACTAAATCAATTTAAGCTCAGGCAAATAAAACAAAGAATAAATATAAAGTGCCGTCTTTTATCTTTGCGAGAGGATGAGATAAAAGATTATATAGAGTACCGCCTTAATATGGCTGAGGCTCGAGATATAGCAATTGAGCCAGAATGTTATAAGCTTATTTATCAGTTTTCAAAAGGAGTTCCTAGATTAATAAATTTACTTTGTGAACGAGTTTTACTTTTAGGGTTTGTCCAAGAAAAAAATAAAGTTACTTCTTCAATGTTAAAAGTTTGTATCGAAGAACTGCAATGAGTATAATCTATGAAGCCTTAAAAAAAGCTGAAGGGAGTTCTCCTGATTCTTCATCCGGCCAGGAGAATCATCAAAGGAAGTTCAATTCTAAAAAAATTATCTTAACTATTTTAGTTGTTATACTGTTTGCAGCAGTTTTTATCCTATCTTATAACTTTTCTAAGGTTAAAAAAATTATTTTCTCTGAATTTGCGTCAGAACAAAATGAAACAACCGGCTCTCTAAAACAGGAAGCTGGACAAACAAAAGAAGATAATTTATATACTGGCCTAAAAGCAACAGCCAGAAAATCAGAGGCAAAACAATCAAAATCTGGTTATGGTAAACTAGAAGGGATAGTCTTTGATAAGAATAAACCATTTGCAATTATCGACGGTAGGCGAGTTTATCAGGGTGATAAAATAGGTGGTTTTACTGTCTCAAAGATAAAACCGGATAGAGTAGAACTTTTTGAACCGGAAAGCGAAAAAACTAAAACCATTACCATTGAATTTTAAACTAATAGCTTAACTTTATCAGGTAGCCGTTAATATTACGATTTATTTTTTAATAAGGTGTGGATATACCAGCTGGCTGAGCCGGTAAGGTAGGAATAAAGGCCTTGGCCTTGGCTATTAAAGTATTCAGGCAGTTGGGGATAAGTTGTATTTGAGCTGGATTTAATCATTTTATAAATAGAGTTAAAAACAGAGTCTCCTTCCTCGATGAATCCTCGCCTGTAGAGGGCATAAGAAAACATAATAATCATATGGTTAAAAAAAGCCCCGTTTTCTTTGTCGCCGTATTTAAAGCCAAAAGCCCTTCCTAGCTCTGGATAGATAGAACCAAAATTTGTATTAAGCCGGAAGCTTTTATTTTTATCTTTTAGGTATTTATTTGCTGATTGCCAGATTTTTTTAATTTGATCTGGAGTAGCTACCCCGCTCATTATGGCAAAAACTTGCGGGGCAAGCATCATTTGTATTTTTGTTTTATTTTTTCCACCGACTCTTTTTCCGGTATTATCATAGTAGCCGTTAAAAAAACCTTCGTCTAACCATTCTTTTTTTCTCAGCCAGGTATTTAGATGTTTGTATTTTTTATTTAAGTCGGAAATAATATCATCTATAGGTATCTTTACTTTTCTCCCCGATATTTTTACTGTTTTTTCTAGATAAGTTTTTAATCTTTTTTGTTTTTGGCGAAAATTATTATAATTCACTGGATTCTTTAAATTATCGAGGAGAAAAGACAGTTCTTTTAAAAGTTCAAGATGAGATTGTTTTTCTTTTAAAGCTTTTAGGAGTTCAACTATTCCTTTTAAATTATGGGCATACATAAAGCTAAAGGTTACAGTTTCACCGTAATTATTTGCCATATCTAAGGCGTCATTCCAGTCAGCACTTTCTAACTTTATAATATTATGACAACCAACGTTAAAAAAGGATGTTAAATTTTGAATCAGTAAATGCTCCAGAATACTGCCTTTATAAATTTTATTTTTAGTGGTACGTAAAATAAAATCTTTTTGGTTGAAATTATAATCAGTTTTAGTTGCCCGCATTAAGTGAGAGTCTCTAAAATAAGGTAGTTGTTGGTTTAATATGTCTATATTTTTACTTTGTTCTAAGTAGGAGTTTAAAGTCAGATAAGGCCAAATTCCATGGTCAGACCAAACTCGGCTTATCTTGTTGCGGTCAGATAAAAAACTGTTGTCCTTTTTTATTATAGTAGCATTTGAGCCGTCTAGGCGTATGCCGGAAAAAGAACTTTTTATTAATTTTTGGGCTTCTTTTGGTTCATAATGTAGTAAAACTAAGGCATCTTGCCAAAGATCCCGCCAGCCTCTGCCGCCTTTTCCGTAGTCAAAATGAGGTAGAAATGAACAGCCAAATAATTTACGGAGGGTAGGTTGAGCTTTCACCCATTTAAGCCAGTTATTGTAGTTTTTGTCTTTAAAGTCAAAGGTTATCTTTTCTAGAGCTGTTTGCCAATATTTTTTTGTTTTTATAAGTTCTTTTTTTACTTTGGTGCTGCTATTAATTTTAGAAAATAGATTATTTATTTTATTTTGGGATTTTTTATCGGAACCTGATACTAGGCCTAAACCAATGATACAGTTTAATTTTTGGCCTTTTTTTAATTTTTTATTTCCAAAGTCAAAAGCAGCTATCGTTTCTTTACCATCAAAACTATCTGTTTTTCTTTTAGCTGGTTTTTGATTTTTATAAATTGCATCAGGCTTTGCCAGATTCCCTTGTCCGCAGAAATGGCTAAGGGTAGGGAATTGGCCTTTGATTTTAGAGTTTTGCCCTTTAGCTAAACAGAAATATGTTGTCTTACCTAAGCTGTGTCCTTCTTCGTTAAATAAAAGGGTAGGCCTAAGTAAAATACCCTCTTTGGTCAAATCAACTCTGTTTAAAAGACTGCTTACATGCCGGTGGTCGCGCAGAGTTGCTTCACTTCTTCCGTAGAGAGGTATAGCTGAATAAGCAGTTATATCTAGATTCTTTTTTGATTTATTTTTTATCTTAATTTGCATAACTTCAATATTGAGATTGTAAGGGATAAAGTTTAATATTTCTACATCAACCAACTTTGTGTATTTGGTAATTTTATGATAGAAAAAACCAGCTTGGAGTTTGTCGGGATAAGGATCTGATAGCCGGATTATTTTATTTTTTGTTGGGCTAACTTTAATTTTTATAAAAAAATCTCTGCGAACCAAAGGGTTGTGTTTTATATCTACTGCAGTTGCTGGTAAAGTAAGAAAATGATCGTTATCTTTTTTTATATCTCCGGCTAAATTGGGGCTGATTGAAGAAAGTAAACTTCCTGATTTGTTGGTTAAGGGGAAGTAGTTGTTATATCTGTGAGCATCCTTAACTGTAAACTCTTCTCTTTTATTATTAAATTTATAAATCATATCAATTATTTTATCTTTTTTTGTAGATATTACAACCATTTAAGGTTTAGTTATTTTATTTTAAAGATAATCTGATATAATTATTTCTAACAAGAAGAACAGGCAGTTATGACAAAATATAAAAATATAGTAATTTTAGCAATAATTTTAGTTGGATTGGTATCTAATTTTTCCGGGTTTTCACAAGAATCCGCTGATAATCTACCTTCTGTTTGCGCAGTATACATTACTGGTATTGGCTGTGGTAATTGTGCTGTGACCGATCCTTTAATTTTTTCAGAAATTCTGTCCGAATATGACAATTTTGTAGTAATTGAATATGAGATTTATAAATTAGCTTCGGCTAATCAAAAAGCAAGCAAAAATTATTTTGAAAGCTACTTACCTAACAGCCGCGCCGGGGTACCTTTTTTTATACTAGATAAAGATTCAAAAGCTTTGGGCCGTAATCAGGTTGCTAAAACTAAAGAATTGCTGGATAAAAAAGAAACAAACTCCTGCCCCCTACCTTCAGGTGAAAGCGAATCTTTTAAAAACTTAGATTTAAATTCTTTACCTGGTAAAGTAAAAATTTGGTATAAGGATAGAATATTAATTTCAGATGGCAAGAAAAACGACAGCGAAAAGCTAAAAGGATTATTGTTTTCATCGAATCCGGATTCAGCAGCCAAAAAAGTCAATGCTGAATTAATTGAACCAAAAAAGGTTTTAATATCTGGGGGAAAGATTTCTTTTAAAAAGGCAGTAAATATAGGCGGATGGCTATTCCAATGGAAAAAAGATCAAATAATCAAAGATAAGCCTGCATCCAGATCTAGAGAAAAACCAGATGAATCAAAAGTTGCTCCGGATGCAAAAAAAAGATTAGCTGGCCAGATACTTTCTCTAAAAGAAGAAATTAAAACCAAAAATTTGTATATTGGCCTGGAAGCTTTTGTTATTTTCTTGCTTCTTTTGCTGCTAAATAGATTCAGGATAAAACAATTATTTAAAAAAGAAAATAGACAGCTGAGAAATCCATTTATAGTAGCTATATCATTAACTTTGATTGTTCTTTTCTTTTTTTTAGCCAAAGATATCTCTCCGGATTTTTTTAAAACTTTCAGCAATAAAGTACCTTTTCCTCTTTTTACGTTTGCTATTGCATTGGTTGATGGTTTTAACCCTTGCAATTTGTTTGTCTTGACTTTGTTGCTTGCTCTTTTGGTTTCAGCTTCTGGCAACAAGAAAAAGATCTATCTGATAGGTTTTATTTTTGTTTTTGTTGTTTTTGTGTTTTATTTTCTTTTTATGGTAGCTTGGCTTAATATATTTAAATATTTTGGTTTTTTTACTCCTTTGCGGATGACTATTGGAATTATTGCTGTTTTAGCAGGTTTGATTAATTGTAAAGATTTCTTTTTCTTTAAAAAAGGCATTTCTCTTACCATCGGAGATAAACAAAAAACAATGCTAGCTAGAAAAATGGACAATTTGAGAAAAATTGCTACAGGTGGATCTGCTTTTATGTTAATTTTATCTTCAATTGGATTAGCTGTATTTAGTTCCTTTATTGAACTTCCTTGCACAGCAGGATTTCCGATAATATTTACAACTATTCTTGCTTCTAAAACAGTTACGGCCTCATCTAGTTATTATTTTTGGATATTTTTTTATAACTTAATTTATATATTACCCCTTTGTTTGATAGTTATAATTTTTGGGTATACGTTTCGAGCAAAAAGGATTAACCAACGTCAAATTCAGGTTATTAAGTTAATCGGTGGAATTATTATGATTGCTTTGGGGTTAATCCTTATAATTAATCCTCAACTTGTAGGAGTGAGCTTACAATAATTTCGAAATTCGAGTTTAATATTTTATGAATATACCCTATCTTTTACTTTCTGACAAACAAGGCAAAATTTATTCACATCCTTCTCTCAGGATGTCTGGGATGTTATTAAACGAGCTGTATTCTCTCAAGGAATACGAGTTAATACCTGCGCCTTCGGGTACAACTTTTTTTTATCTACCCTATAGCTATCCTTTTGGCTATAATCTATCTGCTAAAAGATATGAAAAAGTAAAAAGTTTTAAGAGGAAAAGAGTTTATCCAGTATCTGCCTTTTTACCGCCTTCTTACCTGCGCTTGTATAATCCGGCAGCTTATTTTGAAAAAAAGAAAAATAAACTTCCCCTTTGGGCTTATACTGCTTGTGGTTTTTACGGGGGTAAATTTATGGTAGCAGCAAAAAAAATTGATAAAAGAATTAGGCAGGCACCGGGTTTTTATAATAATAAATTAATAGAAAAAAATGCAAATATTTTTCTTAAAAAATATCCTAATAATCGCCTTTATAGACATCTTTTTAACTGTGCTCTAAACTATAATTGCCTTGCGGCAAAAAATCTTTTTATGCAGAGGTGGGAGGCTCCTTTACCTGTGGCTAGATTTTGTAATGCTGGTTGCCTCGGTTGCCTTAGCTATCAAGATTCAAGCTGTGATGCTTCTCATCAAAGGATTGCTTTTAAGCCTAAACCGTCTGAGGCCATTGAATTAATGGAAAACCACCTGAGAAAAGCAAGGGAGGCTATTGTTAGTTTTGGCCAAGGTTGTGAAGGTGAGCCATTGCTTGAGGCAGATTTAATAGCAGAAAGCGTAAAAAAGGTTAGACAAAAAATTAGGCGCGGAACAATTAATATAAATACTAACGGAAGTATTCCAGAAAAAATAAAGGATCTTTGTAAAGCTGGAGTTGATTCTTTTCGAATAAGTTTAAATAGCCCTGAGAAAAAATTTTACAATAGCTATTTTAGACCAAAAAATTATAGTTTTTTAGATGTGATAAAATCAATTAGAATTATCAAAAATCAGAAAAAATTTGTCTCTTTGAACTTATTTATCTTTCCGGGGTTCAGTGATTCTAAGCAACAAATAAATAAATTACTAAAATTTTTACAAAAGATTCGGATAGATATGATCCAATGGCGGAACTTAAATATTGACCCCGCTTACTATACCAGTAAAATAGCAAACAATAATTTAAAACCAACCGGAGTGGAGAATCTTATAAATACAATTAGAAAAAATTTCCCTGAAATTAAAATGGGGTATTTTAATTTACCAAAAGAAAAATTTTAAAAATCTTCTAAATATGGTACAATTTAAGCAAAATAAGGAGCATAAATGAAAAAAGAAGTTGAATTAAATATTCCTACAACTTTCAAAAAAGAACCCTTTTTTTATAATATAATTAAGGATTTTAAAGTTGTCCCCCGTATCTTAGAGGCGTCTTTTTCAACTGCAACTGGTTGGGCTATTGTTAGTTTTGAAGGTAGCAGTAAAGAATTAAAGCGTCTTTTTCAGCATTTGGAAGAAAAAGGTATTGATATTAATTTCCGTTGATTACCCACCCACTAACTTTAAATAAATTATGAAAAAAGTAATGGTTGCAATGAGTGGCGGAGTTGATTCATCTGTTGCCGCTTTATTGTTAAAAGAAGCTGGTTTTTCTGTTGCCGGTGTTACTATGTCTTTTGCCAATAACTCTTCAGATAGTGAGTCAAGAAAGGGTGAACAAAAAAATATAGAAGATGCTAAACGGATAGCAAATCAATTAAAAATAAAACACTACATAATAGATTTTTCAAAAGATTTAGAAGATAAAGTAATAGCAAATTTTTTAAAGGGGTATTTAGGAGGTAAAACTCCCAATCCTTGCGTATATTGTAATAAGTTTATAAAATTTGGATCTTTATTAAAAAAAGTAAAAAAATTAGGTTTTGACTTTTTAGCAACAGGGCATTATGCTAAAATTGAAAAAAACAAGGATAGATTTTTATTAAAAAAGCCTAAAGATAAAGCTAAAGACCAGACATATTTTATTTATTCAATAAAAAAAGAAAATTTAGCGGATATCTTATTTCCTTTAGCTGATTATAAAAAAGATCAGGTTCAAGATATTGCTAAAGAAAAACAACTGTCGGTTTTCAATAAACCTCAAAGCCAAGATCTTTGTTTTATTTTGCAGAAAAAATATACGGATTTTATTAAAGCCAAAAAAGGAAAAGAAGAATACGGTTTAATTGTAAATACAGATGGAGAGGTTTTAGGAAAACATAAAGGGATATCTTTTTATACTGTGGGTCAAAGAAAAGGTTTAGGAATAAGTGCTAAACAGCCATTATATGTTTTATCGATTGATCCAAAATATGACAAAATTGTTGTAGGAAAAAAGGAAAGATTAAAGAGTAAAGGCCTTATTGCAGAAAATCTTAATCTTTTGGTAGATGTTTTCCCCAAAAAGGCAAAAGCAAAGATTCGCTATGCTCACAAAGAGGCTGCTTGTAGTTTAGAAAATTATAGTGGAAAATTGAAGGTTATTTTTTCACATAAACAAGAGGCAATCACTCCAGGCCAAGCAGTAGTATTTTATAATAAGGATATAGTTTTAGGCGGAGCAATAATCAAGGAGGCTTTAGATGAAAATAATTGATAAAATTAAAAAGTTAAAAAAAGAAAAAAATGCTGTAATTTTGGTTCATAACTATCAAAACCCAGAGGTTCAAGATATCGCTGATTTTAAGGGTGATTCTTTAGGTTTAAGTAAAAAAGCAGCGGCTACCGATGCGGATATTATAATTTTTTGCGGAGTTTATTTTATGGCTGAAACTGCAAAAATTTTATCACCTCAAAAAAAGGTCATTATTCCTGATAGGCAAGCCGGATGCCCTATGGCTGATATGATAACTGCAAAACAGTTGATAGATTTAAAAGTAAAGCATCCAAAGGCCAAAGTATTAACCTATGTTAATAGTCCGGCTGAAGTAAAAGCTGAATCTGATTTGTGTTGTACCTCGGCTAATTCCGTTAAGATAGTTAAAAAAGCTTTTGGGCCAGATGAGGAGATTATTTTTGTTCCCGACCAATTTTTAGCTCAATATACCGCAAGTCAAGTTAAGCGTAAATTTATAATTTGGCAGGGTTATTGCCCGACTCATGCAAAAATTATGCCGCAAGATTTAAAGAAGCAAAAAGAAGCTCATCCGGATGCAAAAATTATAGTTCATCCTGAATGCCGGCCGGAGACTATAGCTTTAGCCGATCAAGCTCTTTCAACTTCAGGGATGATTAAATTTGCTAAAGAAACCAAAGTAGAAGAGATAATCGTGGGCACAGAACCGGGAATGGTATATCCTCTTAAAAAAGCGGCACCAGATAAAGTTTTTTATCCGGCTTCTACTGCAACGAGTTGTCCTGACATGAAAAAGATTAACTTAGAAAAAGTGTTACTAGCTTTAGAAGATTTAAGCTATGAAGTTAATATTGGAGAAAAAATAGTTTCTAAAGCACAAGAAAGCATTCAAAAAATGCTGGATTTAAGTTAAAAGTGCCTGAATTGACACCCGCCTATAGCTGTGATATAAATTCTTTAAAGATTTATTATGAAAATCAAAGCAATAGCACTATTATCAGGTGGCCTAGATAGTATTTTGGCTGCTAAGTTAGTCAAGGAGGAGGATGTTGAGGTAATAGCTTTACATTTTAATAATCCTTTTTCTGTATGCTCTCAGGATCAAAAGCAAAAACTTCTTAGAAAGGTAACCAGTCAACTAGGAATAAGATTGGAAAACAAAACTTTAGGTAAAAATTATTTGGCGATGATAAAGAAACCAAAATATGGATATGGTAAAAACTTAAATCCTTGTATTGATTGCCGAATATATATATTGAAAAAAGCAAAAGAATATATGGAAAAGATTGGCGCATCTTTTTTGATTACAGGTGAAGTTCTTGGGCAAAGGCCAATGTCACAACATCGAAAAGCTTTGGCGCAAATAGAAAAAAATTCTGAGTTAGAAGGTTTAATCTTACGTCCGCTTTCAGCAAAGTTATTTTCAAAAACCATTGTTGAGAAAAAGGGGTGGGTAGATAGAAAAAATCTTTTAAATATTTCTGGACGAAGCCGGAAACAGCAGCTTCAATTGGCAGATAACTATAAAATAAAAGATTATTTTTGGGCTGGCGGAGGTTGTTTGTTGACTGATTCTTCATTTTGCCGGCGTCTTGAAGACTTGATAAAAAGCGAAAGGTTGACTTTAGAAAATATTGAATTTCTTAAAGTAGGAAGGCATTTTAGATTTAATCCACTGTTTAAATTTATTGTGGGAAGAGATCAGCAGGAAAATAAAAGAATAGAACAATTAAAAAAAGAAGATGATTTTATTTTTAAACCTTTGGATAAAGCTGGTCCAACTGGATTAGGAAGAGGAAAAATCAATGAATCGATAAAAGAAATGTGTGCAAAGATTATCGCTAGATACAGTTCGGAGGAAGAAAAAACAAAAGTAAATATTATAAATCAGAAAAAAAAGGTTGATCAGATAATTTTAGCAAAAACGGTAAAAGGTAAAAGATATAGAAAGTTCATGATTTGATTTAATGGAGGTACAAATGAAAAAAGATAACTCTAAGTTAAATATCGAAACTATTCTTTTGCATGGGGGTCAAAAGCCCGATTCTGCAACTGGCGCTCGAGCGGTTCCTATCTATCAGACTAGTTCTTATAAATTTAAAGATTCCAACCATGCAGCAAAGTTGTTTGCCTTAGAGGAGTTTGGAAATATATATACTCGAATAATGAATCCGACTACAGATGTTTTTGAAAAAAGAATAGCTGCATTAGACGGAGGGATAGGAGCACTGGCTACAGCCAGCGGCATGTCTGCTATTGCGTTGGCTATTCTTAATATTGCTCAAAGTGGGGATGAGATTGTTTCTGCTGATAATCTCTATGGGGGAACTTATACTCTTTTTCGTTATACCTTTAAGAAGTTAGGCATAAAGGTAAAGTTTGTTGATTCCCAGAACTTAGAAGCTTTTAAAAAAGCCATTACCGATAAAACAAAAGCCGTTTATATTGAATCAATTGGAAATCCAAAATTAGATGTGGCCGATATCGAAGAGTTATCTAAAATTGCTCATAGCAATCAAATTCCTTTGATTATTGATAATACTACTGCGCCTTATATTTTACGTCCGATTGATTTTGGTGCAGATATTGTAGTTTATTCGGCAACTAAATTTATCGGTGGCCACGGTACCTCCATTGGAGGAGTAGTTGTAGACTCAGGAAAATTCAATTGGGATAATGGAAAGTTTCCTTTAATTTCAGAGCCAGATCCTAGTTATCACGGAATAGAATTTATTAAAGCTTTAAAATCAAAAGGAAATATTGCCTACATTGCAAAGATGAGAGTTTCTTTGCTTAGAGACCTTGGACCAGCGTTATCACCTTTTAATGCGTTTCTTTTTTTACAAGGTTTAGAAACCCTACATCTAAGAATGCCCAGACATTGCCAAAATGCTTCAGCAGTTGCAAAATTCCTAGAAAAACATCCTCAAGTTAGTTGGGTAAATTATCCTGGACTAAATTCAAGCCCCCAAAAAGAAAAAAAAGATAAATATCTGCCTAAAGGCGCAGGGGCAATTATTGGTTTTGGAATAAAAGGTGGAGCAGTTGCTGGGAAAAAGTTTATCGATTCTTTAAAACTGGTTTCACATCTTGCTAATATCGGAGACGCAAAAACATTAGCAATTCATCCGGCCACGACCACACATCAGCAGCTTTCGGCCAAAGAAAGAAAGGCAGCCGGAGTGACTGAAGATTATATACGTCTTTCAATAGGCATTGAAAATGAAGAAGATATTATCTCTGATATAAAACAAGCTTTGGAAAAAAGATAAAAAATCAGTAATAATGGATAAAATTTATCAAGACATTACAAAAACCATAGGTAAAACTCCTTTAGTTAAAATAAATAGGCTGGCTAAAGGGGCAGGCGCAGAAGTCTTGGCAAAAGTAGAGTCTTTTAATCCTTTATCTAGTATTAAAGATAGAATTGGGCTTGCGATGATTGAGGCGGCAGAAGAGGATGGCAAATTAACTAAAGATTCAGTAATAGTTGAACCAACCAGCGGAAATACAGGAGTTGCCCTAGCTTTTGTTTGTGCGGCAAAAGGGTATAAGTTGATTTTAACTATGCCGGATACAATGAGCATTGAGCGGAGGAAACTCCTTCAATTTTTAGGGGCAGAGTTAATATTAACCGAAGGGGATAAAGGTATGGAAGGTGCAGTTGAAAAAGCAAAAGAATTAGTAAAAAACACAGCCTTGAATTTTATGCCTATGCAATTTGAAAACCCTATTAATCCTCAAATTCATTATAAAACGACAGGCCCTGAAATTTGGCAAGATACAGATGGCAAGGTAGATATTTTTATTGCCGGTGTTGGTACAGGTGGTACAATTACAGGTGCAGGAAGATTTTTAAAAGAAAAAAAAGAATCAGTTAAGATTATTGCTCTTGAACCAGAATCTTCACCAATTTTATCAGGAGGAAATCCTGGGCCTCATAAGATCCAAGGAATTGGGGCGGGTTTTATTCCTGGGGTTTTAGATAGAGGCTTGATAGATGAAGTTATCAAAGTTTCCGAAAAAAATAGTAAACAATTTACTAAAAGGTTAGCTAAAGAAGAAGGGATAGTTGCTGGAATATCAAGTGGGGCAGCAGCCTGGGCTGCAATTGAAGTAGCTAGGCGTAAAGAATCTAAGGGAAAAACTATTGTTACAGTTTTACCGGATACCGGAGAAAGGTATTTGTCGATTTGGCCTCTTTTTAAATAGTAGAAACAGAAATATTTAAGAAACTAATTTCTTTCGCGCAACTATGATTTTTCCTCATACTAATAGCTGGGAACACAGAAAAATACCTAAAAACCACCTCCTGGCCTTCGGAGTCGGTGGTTTTCTTAACGGTATTTTTCTGTTAAAATCATAAAGCGCTCAAAAATTTGTTTCTTTCATTTATCACTATTGATTGAGATTAAAGTAATGATTTTTCTAAATAATAATTATGGAAGATAAGGGAATTGGAATAGTCGAGGAAAAATATTTTACTTTTGCTGAATCCCCAGAAGAACTAGTGTTAACTTCTGGCCAAAAGTTGGGTCCAATCACCCTAGCTTATGAAACTTACGGAGAGCTGAATCAAAAAAAAGATAATGCAATATTAATTTTACATGCTTTATCAGGTGATGCTCA
>JAWOBO010000054.1:0-9720 GCA_046484225.1 Candidatus Omnitrophota bacterium
TTATATGATCATATATCGCCTTAACTTGAGTTGTGCTGTCTCCTGAACAAATTAGATAGTAGTCGCAAATTGTGCTTATTTTTTTTAAATCTAAAATGACTACATCATTTGCTTGTTTATCTAGAGCAAACTTTGCTATTTTTTTTGCTTCCGTTAATCCAATTGTTTTTTTTGTTTTAATAAGCTCCTCCTTTAGTTTTATTTTTTTATTATTTTCTCGATATCTTTAGCCAACCCTTTATCCAGATTACCTACAGCTGATAGAGAAAAATTACTAAAATCAAAAAGATCATTAGCAAAATCCCTTATTTGATAAGGGCTAATTGCCTTAACCTGTTCTTTTATCTGATCCGGGCCTTCGATATTATCTGATTTAATATAGCTTTGAGCAAAGTAAAACATTCTTCCTTGAGACTGCTCAAAATTCATAGAAAGCTGCCCAAGAAAATAATCTTTGGCCCGATTTAGCTCACTTTTAGTTATTAGTTTGTTCTTTATTTTGATAAGTTCTTTTTTAATAACCGATAAAGCCAGGCCGATATTTTTTTTATCCAGGCCAACTTTAATTATAAACGCACCGCTGTCTTTGAAGCTTTTTGCCGAAGTTGACACAGCATAACACAACGATCTTTTCTCCCGTAAAGTTTCAAATAAGCGGCTGCTCATATTCGCCCCTAAAATAACATGGAGAAGTTTTTGAGTTATTCTTTTTTTATCTTTATAAGGTATACTTCTAAAACCTAAATGAAGATGAGATTGTTGAGTATCTTTTTTGGCTATTTTTATTTTAATACCTTTAAGTTTGGCCGGTTTTTTTTGATATATTTTTTTTCTCTTTTTCTTAGTTTTAATTTTTATTTTCTTTTCTATAAACTTTTTTATTTTATCAACTGAAAAGTCGCCGCAAAAAGATACCACTACATTTTCAGGAACATAGAAATTATTTTTAAAAGCGACTAAATCTTTTTTTGTTATATTAGCTACACTTTCTTGAGTCCCGATTATATCTTTTCCTAAAGGATGATCTTTCCAAAGAAGACTATCTAAGATAGTTTCTGCACAAGAACTGGGAAGATCGTTATACATCTTTATCTCTTCTAAGACAACACCTCTTTCTTTGTTAACCTCAGAAGATAAAAGCAAAGGATTTAATACTATATCCAAAAGTATATCTAAGGTAATTAAAGTATTCTTTTTAAGAAAGTGGGCATAATAAGCAGTTATCTCTTGAGAAGTAAACCCATTTAAAATACCGCCGCGGCCTTCAATTTCTCTTTTTATTTTTTTATAACTATAAGAAGAGCTTCCTTTAAAAACCATATGCTCGAGAAAATGAGCAATACCCTTTTGGCTCTTTTTCTCAAAACGAGCTCCAGTTTTTAAAAAGACTCCCAGAGAAGCTGTTTCAAAGTTACCAAACGAAGAATGGATTAACCGAAGTGGGCCTATCTTAGTAATTTTATACATAAAAATAAGTAAGAAGACTAAAAATTAAGATCTTAATCTCCGGACATGATTTTCTAATTTTTTTAAAAAGTTTTTTTGTTTATAATTTTTATCAATAAATTTCACAATTTCGCTTCCCACGATAACACCATCGGAAAAAGAACTAATTCTTTGAACCTGTTTATGGTTATGAATCCCAAACCCGACACAGACCGGAGTCTTGGTCATTTTTTTGATATTTTTTATATGCAAAGAGATATCACTATAGCTTAAAGCTTTCGGGCCGGTTATTCCCGTAATTGAAACATAGTAGATAAAACCTTTTGAACTCTTAGCAATTTTTTTTACCCGCTCACCTGAGGTGGTAGGAGTAATAAAAAAGATAGGATCTATGCCCTGTTTTTTAGCCTGATTAGCATAGTAGCTGCTTTCTTCAAATGGTAAATCTACTAAAATTGTTCCTGAGATTTTATTTTCTTTTGCTTTTTTGAAAAAATTAACAAATTTATACCTAAAAATAGGATTATAGTAAGACATGACCACAACTGGAATATTTATATCTTTTTTAATTTTTTTAATAGTATTGAAAAAAATATCTACAGTTATTTTTTGCTTTAGGGCACAAGCAGAAGCTTTCTGAATTATCGGCCCGTCTGCTAAAGGATCAGAAAAAGGGAAACCGAACTCAATAATATCAACTCCGCCATTTTGCAAAGCAAGAAAGATATCATTTGAATAAGCTATCTTGGGAAAGCCAAAAGGAAAGTAAGCTACGAAAGCTTTCCTGCCCTCTTTCTTTAACTGATTAAATTTTGTTTCAATTCTCATAATTTATAATTGATAACTGATAATTGATAATTAAAACTATTTTTCTTCTAATTCTCTATATTTCAGCGTCATTCTGAGGCAAAGCCGAAGAATCTCTATGATGAATGAGATCCTTCGCCCTTCGGGCTCAGGATGACACTTTTTCTAACTATATCTAGATCTTTGTCTCCTCTGCCAGATAAACAAAGAACAGCTGTTTTACCCTTTGCAGATTTTGCTAATTTTTTTAAATAATAAACAGCGTGTGCCGGTTCAAGAGCAGGAATTATCCCCTCAAACCGAGATAACATATTAAACCCATCAAGAGCCTGTTTGTCTGATACGGCTTTATATTCGGCTCTTTGTATCGCCTTATAAAAAGAGTGCTCCGGCCCCACTCCGGGATAGTCTAGGCCTGGGGCTATAGAGTGGGCATTTTTAATTTGCCCATTGTTTTCTTGTAAAACATATGACTTTGAACCCTGGAATACACCCGGTTTGCCTTTCACCAGTGAAGCAGCACTCAGGCCGCCCCGGCCAAACCCGGCAGCTTCAACTCCAATAAATTTAACTTTACTGTGTTTATAAAATGGATGGAAGAAACCTATTGCGTTACTTCCTCCTCCCACACAAGCTACTAAATAATCAGGCAGCTTACCTTGTGCAGTTAATATTTGCTTTTTTGTTTCTTTTCCGATTACAGTTTGAAAATCTCTAACAATCTTTGGATAAGGATGAGGCCCAACCACCGAACCTAGGAGATAATAGGTATCAGAAACATTGGCTACCCAATCACGAAAAGCCTGACTGCAAGCTTCTTTTAATGTTTTTGTGCCAATTCTAACCGGGATAACTTTAGCCCCTAATATCTTCATCCTAAATACATTAGCCTTCTGCCTTTCCATATCTTCCTGGCCCATATAAATTTCACAGTTTATACCCAGCAAGGTAGCAGCTGTAGCAGTTGCCACCCCATGCTGGCCAGCGCCAGTTTCAGCTATGATTCTCTTTTTGCCCATAAACTTTGCTAAAAGAGCCTGGCCTAAGGCGTTATTAATCTTATGAGCTCCACTGTGAAGTAAATCTTCACGTTTTATATAAACTTTTAAGCCTAGGTGATCACTTAAAGACCGGGCATAATATAGTGGGGTAGGCCTTCCGGCATAATGGCTTAATAATAACTTAAACTCTTTTTTAAACTTTTTATCTTTTTTTATCTTCCGGTAAGCATCTTCTAACTCTTTTAGGCAAAAGGATAAAGTCTCAGGGATAAACTTTCCACCAAACTCACCGAAATAACCTTTTTTATCAGGAAGAGACATTTTTTACCCTCTCAATAAAATCTTTCATTGCTTTTTTATCCTTTTTTCCAACCAATTCCTCTATCCCGCTGGCTACATCAACCCCATAAGGATGAAGCTTTATTGCAGTTTTTATATTAGTGGAATCAAGCCCCCCTGAAAGAATAACTTTTTTATCTTCCTTTATCTGGGCCTTAACAATTTTCATAAAATCTTTTGGCAAGGTCTTTTTTTGTTTTTGCTTTTCTTTATGAGGAATATCAAACATTAGTGCATCTAAACTTTGATAACGCAAGATGGTTTCAACTGTATCTTTGGGAAAACAAACTTTAACTACCTTAAATTGAGGCATAAACTGATTACAGTAGCCGAGAGTTTCTTTACCGTGAAATTGTAATGCATCAAGGCCGACAGATGAAGCAATATCAGAGACCTCTTCATTTTTTTGATTCATAAAAACCCCTACCTTAGAGACAAACGGGCCTAGATTTGCTATAATCTTTTTTGCTGAAGCTGGCCTAATATAGCGCGGACTCTTTTTGGTAAAAATAAAACCTAAAGCATCAGCCCCTAACCGTTCAGCTAATAATGCATCTTCTAAATTAGTAATACCGCAAATCTTGACTCGTACCATAACTATAACTCACTGTTTCCGAAAGACGACCATTTCATTAGGACGATGGACGACAGACGATTTCGTCTTTTCATCCCTCTTCCTTCGTCCCTCGGTAAATGCCACTACACATCGATATGTAGTTCTTTTATTTTTTCTTCTAAATTATCAGATTCCATAAAAGCATGGCCAACTAACATCGCATCAACTCCTAGGCCCTTAAGAAGCAATACATCTTTTAGAGAGTTTATTCCGCTTTCTGAAACCTGAACTACCCTCTCCGGAATAAAGGGAAGTAGTTTTTTTGAGCGGTTGATATCTATCTCTAAAGTATGCAGGTTACGGTTGTTTATTCCGATAATATCGGCTCCAATCTTTAAAGCTTTTCTTAACTCTTTTTCAGTGCTGACCTCGGTTAAGACATCAAGCTTTAGTTCTTTAGCAAACTCATAAAGTTCTTTGACCTGCTCAAGGGTTAAAATACCCATTATCAAAAGAATAGCGTCAGCTCCTACAGCTTTTGCCTCAATAATTTGCATTTTATCTAAAATAAAATCTTTTTTTAAAACCGGCTTGGTAGTCTCTTGTTTTACTTGCTGGATATAACTATTTTTACCGAGGAAAAAATCCTCTTCGGTTATAACCGATATTGCATTAACCTTCTGGCTGTCAAAAGTTTTAGCTAAACGAGCCGGAGAAAAGTCTTTTTTCAATATTCCCTTTGAAGGTGAAGCCTGCTTAATTTCAGCAATTAAAGATATCTTGTTTTTTCGCTTTATAGCTTCTTTAAACGAATTAACTTCACCCGCTTTTTCTGCCAAAGAAACCAGAGCTTCTTTGTTTTTTTTCAACATCTGAATTCTTTTTTTCTTGCTTTCGATTATAAGCGATAATACTTTATGCATTTTTATCCAGAAAAGATTTAAATTTTTTTAATAAATTATATGCCTTTTTACTATCTATAATATCAGCTGCTTTCTCCACTCCTTTTTTGAAGTTCTTTACTTTATCCAATATATAAAAACAAGCTGCTGAATTAGCTAAAACGATATCCCGAGCCGGCCCCTTTTTACCCTCTAGGATACCTTTTATAAGTTTGGCACTTTTTTTAGGATTACCGCTTTCGATATCTTTTAGCTTTATCTTCTTTAAGCCAAAATCTGATGGGGATAAATTCATCTTTTTTATCCTGCCTTTATTTAACAGGTAAGCTTTGGTAGAACCGGTAAGAGATATCTCATCTTTTAGGTCTTTGCCAAAAACTACAAGAGCTTTTTTAACTCCTAACTGTTTTAGGACTTTTGCCATCGGTAAAACAAGATCTTGGCTGTATACACCTAAAAGTTGAAAATTAGCAAAGGCAGGATTTGACAAAGGGCCTAACACATTAAAGATAGTCCTCATCTTAAGCTGCCTTCTAATTTGGGCAACTGTTTTTAGAGCCGGATGATAAAGCGGTGCATACAAAAAACCTATACCAATCTCATTTATAGCTTTTTCCATGACCGAAGCTTTGGTTTCAACCTTTACGCCTAACTGCTCAAGTACATCTGCACTTCCAGAACCCGAAGACATCGCTTTATTTCCATGTTTTGCAACTTTTATCCCCGAAGCTGCCACAACAAAAGCAACTGCCGTAGATATATTAAACTTATTGACTCCCGAGCCGCCGGTACCGCAGGTATCTAGAACCTCTTTGTATTCATCTTCTATCCCTAAAAAGCTGTTGTAAATCTTTATTTTTTTAGCTTTTTTTCTTACTACTGTAGCTGCAGCTGAAATCTCAGTTTCAGTTTCTCCTTTCATCTTTAAGGCTGTTAGAAAAGAGGCAATTTGAGCCGGATTAATTTTTTGGTCAAAAATTTCCTCAAAAATTTCTTTGGTCTCTTCGAAGCTTAAGTTTTTTCTAGCCACTAATTTAGCTATAATATTTTGAACCATAATAGTTTAATTTTTGCCTCCCTTTAAAAAATTAGCTAAGACAGCCTTGCCCTCGTTGGTTAAAATAGACTCAGGATGAAATTGAACTCCATAAACAGGATAGTTTTTTAACTTAATTGCCATTATCGTATTATCTCTGGTTTTAGCAGTAATTTCAAATTTATTAGGCAAACTCTTTTTTTCTAAAATTAAGGAATGATAACGAGTAGCTGAAAAAGGATTCTTTATATTTTTAAATATTCCTTTACCTTTATGATAAATTAAAGAAGTTTTTCCGTGCATAATCTTTTTTGCCTTAATAACTTTTGTCCCAAAGAAACTACCAAGGCATTGATGGCCTAGGCAAACCCCTAATATGGGAACCTTCTTGTAATATTTTCCGATTAAATCAAGGCTTATCCCTCCATCTTTTGGCCGGCCCGGGCCGGGAGAAATAACAATTTTATCAAACTTAACCTTTTCTAAACCTTTTAAGTTTATCTTGTCATTCCTAAAGCAAGTTGTTTTAGCCCCCAGCTCTTGGATATATTGAACAAGATTGTAGGTAAATGAGTCGTAGTTGTCGATAACTAGTATCATCATTAATTAGCCCCGTTCCGATAGATGACAGACGACCATTTCATTAAGACGATGGACGACTTCGTCCTTCGTCTGTCGTCCCTCTTCCTTCGGAACGAAAATCTACCTCACCCTCTTAATATTTGCTCCCAGTTTTTGTAGCTTCTCTTCAATATTTTCATAGCCTCGATCAATATGATATATTCTTGAGATTTTGCTAGAACCTTCGCCAGCTAAACCAGCTACCACCAAAGCAGCTGAAGCCCGCAGGTCAGAAGCTTGAACCTCAGCTCCCTGAAGCTTTTTACGTCCTTCTATTATAGCATAAGGGCCAGTTTTTTGAATAAGTGCCCCCATTCGATTTAATTCGGCTACATGCATAAACCGGTCAGGATAGATCTTTTCATTAATTAAGGAAATCCCTCCTGCTTTAGCCAAACAAGCCATAAATTGAGCTTGCAAATCAGTGGGAAAACCCGGATAAGGCAAAGTTGTAATATTGATAGCTTTTATCTTTTTAGGCGGTTTAACTTTAATCTGACCAGATCTATTATCTGTTATAATTTTAGCTCCCATCTCTTTAGCTGCTTCAAACACAGAGGCAAGGTGGTTAGATTTAGCCTGCTCTATTGCTATATCAGAACCAGTCGCCAATGAAGCAGCAATAAAAGTACCTGCCTCGATTCGATCCGGTATCACTTCAAATTCACAACCACCCAGACTTTTCTTTCCTTTTATCTTTATAAGCGGAGTCCCCACCCCTTCAATATCTGCTCCCATCTCTTTTAAAAATTGGCCCAATGAACTTATCTCAGGTTCACAGGCAGCATGATCAATTGATGTATTGCCTTCGGCCAACACCGCCGCCATCATTACATTTGCTGTAGCTAAAACTGATGAGCCAAACGGGCCGCCGAGATATATATGATTTCCTTTTAGTTTCTTTACCTCGGCTTGACAATAACCTTTCTTTATAGAAATATCTGCTCCCAAACTAGCTAAACCTTTAATATGTAAATTTACCGGGCGCGGGCCGATAACACAGCCGCCGGGTAAAGCTACTTTAGCTTTTTTTCGTTTAGCTAAAAGGGGGCCCAAACAGCAAAAAGAAGCCCGCATTGTCTTTACCAAACGATAAGGAGCTACATACTTTCTGGATTTATTTGATTCAACTACTAAAATATTATCCCTAAAGGTTATCTTTTTACCTAAAACCTCAAGAATTTTTATCATTGTAGTTATATCTTTAAGACAGGGAACATTCTTAACTACACACTTACTTTCGGTAAGCAAAGTTGCGGCCATAATTGGTAAAGCTGCATTTTTTGAACCGCTCACCTTAACTGTGCCAGAAAGTTTTGATTTTGTTACTATAAATTTATCCATGGTTTTATTCGTAGTGCGTAGTGCGTTGTGCGTTGTGCGTTGTGCGTAAATATAAATTAAACATTATTTTTTTGGAGGATGACTCCTCGCCAATTCTTCCCGTAATCTTTAATCCATTCTCTAATTTCATAATGGCTGTTTAACTGAATTAATCTTTGTAATGATTCCTTCTGGTTGTAGCCAAATTCTAAAATTAAATAACCTTTATTTGTTAGGTATTTATCTGCCTCCCTTAATATTTTCTCGATAAAAAAGAGACCGTCTTTACCTCCATCTAATGCTAGTTTTGGTTCATAGCTTAGACTGCCTTTGATATTTTCACTTTCTACATAAGGAGGATTGGTTATGATTAAATCAAAACTATTTTTCCTAAACGCAGAAAATAGGTCTGAATTAACAATTTTAACTTTTGAACCTAAATTAACAGCATTTTCTCTGGCTACAGCTAAACTTTTTAAACTTAAATCTGAAAGATATAAGTTTAAATCAGCCTCTATTATTTTATCCAAACTAATCCCAATATTGCCACAGCCACAGCAGAGGTCTAAAACCTTACCTAGCTTATTGCGATTAATAAGCTTACAGGCGGCTTCAGTCAATAGCTCGGTTTCCGGCCTGGGAATTAAAGTATCTTTGGTTACTTTAAAGGTAAAGCCAAAAAACTCTTCTTTCTCCAAAGATAAAGCTAAAGGCAACCCTCTAGACTTAGCATCTTTTATTTTGTCTAGCCTTTTTACCTTATCGTTATCTAAAACTTTTTTACAACCTTTGCCCAAAGAAACTAATCCCTCTACACCAAAGTTTTTAAATATAAAATTTAGTTCTGATAGGCTAAAATAGTTTTTATTTTTACTATACCAATCCTTTAGTTTCATATATCTTTTTTCTTTCCTCTTGTATTAATGGCTCAACAACTTCGTCCAGGCTGCCTTCTAATATCTGATCAAGTTTATAAATGGTAAAATTAATTCTGTGATCTGTTACTCTTTTTTCTCCAAAATTATAAGTACGAATCTTTTCGCTTCTTTGGCCGTTTCCTACTTGAGTTTTGCGCAGCTCACTAACTTTAGAAGCTTCCTCCTCCATCTTTTTTTCCATAATTTTTGCTTTAAGAACCCTTAAAGCCTTGGCTCTATTCTTTATCTGAGACCGTTCATCTTGACAACTTACTATAACACCAGTAGGCAGGTGAGTCATCCTCACTGCAGAATCAGTAACGTTGACGTGCTGGCCGCCTGCTCCTGAGGCTCTATAGGTATCGATTTTTAGGTCATCAGGTGAAATTTTCAGTTCAACTTCTTTTGGCTCAACTAATACCGCAACCGTAACGGTTGAGGTATGGATTCTTCCACCTGACTCGGTAGTAGGCACTCTTTGGACCCGATGGACTCCACTTTCAAACTTAAGGCGGGAAAAAGCTTTTCTACCTTTTAGAGAGAAAACTATCTCTTTGAATCCGCCAATTTCAGTTAAATGAGAACTCAAAACCTCTATCTTCCAGCCTTTCTTTTCAGCATACTTAGAATACATCTTGTAAAGATCGCCGGCAAAAAGAGAAGACTCTTCTCCTCCGGCTGCAGCTCTAATTTCAATAATCAGATCCCGCTCCGGCTCATTTTTTTCAAAGAGCTTATTTTCTATCTCTTTTTCTATTTTTTTTATCTTTTT
>JAWOBO010000080.1:0-10612 GCA_046484225.1 Candidatus Omnitrophota bacterium
TCAAAGCGTTTTGATATCTATCGAGATTACGCCCAAAAGCTTATTGATAAAGGTCATGCTTATCAAAAAGAAGGGGCAATATTTTTTAAATATGAGTTTAATAAAATTGAGATAGTTGATCTAATTAGAGGCAAAGTTACTTTTACTGAGCTGCCTAAGCAAGAGGAAGTAATTATAAAAAAAGACGGAACGCCGGGCTATAATTTTTCTTGTTGTATCGATGATGCTTTGATGGAGATAAATTGTGTAATCAGGGGAGAAGATCATCTTTCCAATACTCCAAAGCAATTTTTGATTTATCAGGCCCTAAATTTTAAAATACCTGATTTTGCTCACCTGCCGCTTATTCTATCACCTGAAGGCGGGCGTCTCTCAAAACGGTTTGGAGCTACTGCGATCTCTGAATATAAGAAACAAGGCTATTTGCCTGAAAGCCTAGCTAACTACTTTTTACTTCTCGGCTGGTCTCCCGGCCAAGACCGAGAAATTTTATCGATAGAGGAGACAAAAAAAATATTTAAGTTAAAAGATGTGGGAAAAACCGGTGCAGCTTTTTCTTTAGATAAGTTAAATTGGATGAATGCCTACTATATTAGAAATAAAAGTATAGGTCAACTTACTAAAGAGATTCAGAATTTTTTAGCCAAACAAAAACATCCTTTTGCTGATATCGAATATAATCAATTAAAGGAAGTAGTCGCGCTGTTTAAAACCAGATTAACTACTTTGTCAGAATTTCCCGGTAAAGCTAATTTTTTCTTCAGTCAAGACGTTGAATATTCAAAAGAATCTAGTTCGGTTTTAGAAAATAAACTTAGTCAAGAGATGAAGGCCTTGAGAGATAAATTAAGCCAAATTGATAACTTTAGAAAAGATTTAATCGAAGAAAGATTCAGAAAAACCGCCAAAGATTTAGGCCTAAAGGTAGGCGTTTTAGTCCATCCGACCCGAGTAGCTTTAACTGGCAGAAGAAAAGGCCCGGGCCTTTTTGAGACTATGGAAGTTTTGGGAAAAGAAAGAGTCTTGCAGAGATTAGATAAATTAATAGAATATTGGGAATTGTAGGGACACGATATGCCGTGTCTCTACTAATATCAATGATTAACCGGGAGGTGCTATGAAAAGAATTGTGATTGTAATTTTTATGTTTGCTTCGGTTATTTTAAGTTCAGGTTGTGCTACTACAACGCGAACAGCTTCTGGGGTAGCAGGTACAGCTTATGGTTTTGGAACCGGCGTAGCAAAAGATACCAAAGATACAACCAATGCAATCATGAAAGCAGACCAATGGTTTAGAGAGAATTGGTGGTAGGGAATAAATGGCTGAAACTGAAAAAAGAAAAAATTTTATAACTGAAATTATTGATAAAGACCTAGCTTCCGGAAAGTGTGAAAAGATACAGACCCGTTTTCCGCCGGAGCCTAATGGTTATCTTCATATCGGGCATGCTAAATCTATTTGCCTTAATTTTGGGTTAGCTAAAAGCTACAATGGTTTATGCAATTTACGTTTTGATGACACAAACCCTACCAAAGAAGAGTCAGAGTATGTAAAATCCATAAAGGAAGATATCAAATGGCTGGGTTTTGATTGGGGCAGGAGAGAGTATTATGCTTCTGATTACTTTGATAAACTTTATGCTTATGCAGTTGAGCTGATTAAAAAAGAAAAAGCCTATGTTTGTGATCTAACTCCTGATCAAATTAGAGAGTTTAGGGGTACCTTAACTAAACCGGGTAAAGATAGCCCTTACCGGAGTCGTTCCCTTGAACAAAACCTAGAACTGTTTGAAAAGATGAAAAAGGGAGAGTTTTCGGAAGGATCAAAGGTGCTGCGGGCAAAAATAGATATGGCATCACCTAATTTGAATCTGCGTGACCCGGTTATGTATAGAATTCTTAAACAAGCCCATCATCGTAGCGCTGATAAATGGTGTATTTATCCTACCTATGACTGGGCCCATGGCCTTTGTGATTCTATCGAAGCTATAACTCATTCACTTTGTACGCTTGAGTTTGAAAATCACAGGCCCCTTTATGATTGGTTTCTAAAGGAGCTTGGTGTTTTTTCTTCTCAGCAAATCGAATTTGCCAGGCTTAATATTAGCCATACTGTTTTAAGCAAGAGAAAGCTTCTTTATCTTGTTGAAAAAGGTTACCTAGAAGGCTGGGATGATCCGCGTATGCCCACTTTATCCGGATTAAAGAGAAGAGGCTACACCCCTTCATCTATTCGTAAATTTTGTGATCAAATTGGAGTGGCAAAGTTTAACAGTATTGTAGAGCTTGGGGTTTTAGAAAATACTATTCGTAATGAACTAAATAAAACAGCTCCCCGGGTAATGGGGATTTTAAAACCTTTAAAAGTTACAATTACCAACTACCCTAAAGATGAACAAGAGGAGCTGGAAGCAATAAATAATCCGGAAGATTCTTCTTACGGGATGAGAGAAGTTCCTTTTTCTAATAGTTTATATATTGAAAGAGATGATTTTATGGAAGAACCGGTAAAAAAATTTTACCGATTGGCTCCCGGCCGGGAAGTACGCCTGCGTTATGCTTATTTTATTAAGTGCCAAGAAGTAATCAAAGATGACCAGGGAAATATAGTAGAGCTTAAATGCAGCTATGATCCAGAAACTAAAGGAGGAGCTGCTCCGGATGGACGGAAAGTCAAAGGGACACTGCATTGGGTGTCAGCCAAACACGCTAAAGATGCAACTATAAGGCTTTATCAGCCGCTTTTTACCAAAAGAAATCCCAACCAAACCGAAGAGGGAAAAGATTTTACCTCAAACCTCAATCCGAATTCGGTTGAAATTATTCAAGATGCAAAAGTTGAGCCCAGCCTGGCAAAGGCAAAAGTTGGCCAACGTTTTCAATTTGAACGTAAAGGTTATTTTTGCCTGGATTCAGACAGCAAAAATAATAGCCTTGTTTTTAACCGCATTGTACCTTTACGCGATACCTGGGCCAAAATTAAAAAGAAAACGTAGGGGCACATTGCAATCTGCCCCTACAATATTAATTATACCATGAAAAAAACAATCAAAAAATTACCTTTGCATGATATTCATTTGGGCCTTTCGGCGAAAATGGATAGTTTTGCTGGTTGGCAAATACCTCTTTTTTATAAATCGATTATTGAAGAATATAAATGTTGTAGAGAAAAAGCTGCATTATTTGATATTTCCCATATGGGGGAGTTTATCTTTGAGGGGGATATAGAAAAAAGTGGCCTTGAAGAAGCAGTTACTCCCTGGATTAAAAAAATGCCTCTGGGAAGATCTCGTTATGGTTTTATTCTTAATCAGTTTGGAGGAATAATTGATGATTTAGTAATTTTTAAAATAGATACAAATAAAATAATGTTTGTAGTAAATGCCTCATCTGAAGATATAGATTACCAAACATTAAAAGAAAGAATAACCGGGGGAAAATTAGAAAATATTTCTTCACAAATTGCAAAAATTGATCTCCAAGGTCCTTTAGCCAAAGAAGTTTTAGAAGAACTATTAAATTTTAAAGATTATCTTCCTTATTTTGGTTTTCAACAATTTAGTTACCAAGGTGTAGAACTATTGATTAGTCGCACTGGTTACACTGGAGAATTAGGTTATGAAATTTTCATTCCTCGCAATATTGCTTCTTTGGTTTGGGATAAATTTATTAATAGTAAGAATGTAAAGCCGGCAGGTTTTGGCGCTCGCGATATACTCCGGTTGGAAATGGGTTATAGTTTAGTGGGCAATGAACTTAAAAATACAATTACACCGATAGAGGCGGGTTTAGGTAAGTTTATTAATTTTGACAAAGACTTTATTGGCAAGAGTGCTTTATTAAAGCAAAAAGAAGAAGGTATTGATAAAATAAAGATTGCTTTTTTATCTGATTCAAAAAGAATTCCCCGCAGTGGTTATAAAATTTATGATCAAGACACAAAAATCGGAGAAGTAACTAGCGGGACATTTTCTTCTCACCTTTCGTCAGGGATTGGTTTGGGTTATATGGAAAGTGATTATCGAAATAAAATAAAAAAGATTTTTATTGGAGATGGAAAAAGAATAAAATTTGAAGCCGAAATTGTTGAATTGCCTTTTTATAAGCAAGGCTCATTAAAAAATAGTAGTAAATTTACACAAATTTGATTAGCGTTCATTCGTTAAAAATTAGCGTTTTTTCGCGTCTAAAAAAAGGAGGAAAAGATGGATACTTATTTTACAAAAAATCATGAATGGGTAAAAGTTGAAGATAATATTGCAACCGTAGGTATTACTGAGTATGCTGTGTCTCAATTAGGAGATGTAGTATTTATAGATTTGCCAGAAATTGGAAAAGAGCGCAAAAAAGACGAAACTTTAGCCGAAATAGAATCAGTTAAAGCAGCTAGTGATATCTATGCGCCTTTATCCGGAAAAATTACTGAAGTTAATTCAAAACTAGATGATTCTCCTGAAACTATAAATAACTCCCCTGAAAGCAACGGCTGGATTGTAAAGGTCGAGATAACTAACTCAGATGAAATAAATAAGTTGATGAATAAGGAACAATACGAACAATATTTACAAACATTAAAACAGTAGGGTGTACCCAAAACCCCATTTGTAGACGTCCTACAAAGGTACACCCTACTGTCGCAGGGGCCCTTTTTATCACACCGCGTAGGTGTGATTGGTTGGCGATGAACTATATACCCCATACTACAGAAGAGATAAAAAAGATGCTTGCTACTATCGGTGTATCTTCGCTTGATGATTTGTTTTCTGAGATAGATAAAAGTTTTTTTTCGAAATCTTTTAATCTTCCCCAAGGCAAGAGTGAACTTGAACTATTTGAGTATTTAAAAAAAACAGCTGCCAAAAATAACACTTCTTTAATTAATTTATCTGGCGGTGGTTTTTATGATCACTACATCCCGGCAGTTGTTGATAAACTTGCCAGCCGGGCTGAATTTTATACTCCCTATACACCTTATCAGCCGGAATGTTCACAAGGCACCCTGCAAGCCATCTATGAATACCAAACTTTAATCGCGGAATTGACGAAAATGGAAGTTGCTAATGCTTCTGTCTATGACGGAGGGACTGCTTTGGCCGAAGGTATTCTGATGGCAAGCCGGATAACAAAAAGAAAAAAAATAATAATTGATTCATCATTAAACCCTCTTTATCAAAAAATTATTAAAACTTACTTAAATCCAGATTGCTATCAAATCATAACAGTCGATTTCTCTGATTATGGTATAAATCGCAATAAAATTTTAAAATTATTAGATAATGATGTAGCAGCGGTAGTTTTTCAAAATCCAAATTTTTTCGGAAAATTTGATGATTATAGTGATATAGTCAAAGCAGCTCATAAAAAACAAATCTTAACCATTCTCTCAACTTACCCTGTTGCTTTAGGGTTGCTAAAATCGCCGGGCTCCATGGACTTTGATATAGCTACCGGCGAGGCCCAGTGTTTAGGCAACCAGGTTAATTTTGGTGGGCCCTTGCTTGGTTTTATTGCCACCAGAAAAAAATATGTGCGTCAACTGCCGGGTAGAGTTGTTGGGGCCACAGAAGATAAAGAGGGTAGGCGGGGCTTTGTGCTTACTTTACAGGCTCGTGAACAGCACATTAGGCGGAATAAAGCAACATCAAATATTTGTACTAATCAAAATTTATCAGCGATTAGAGCTCTTATTTATTTAGTATCTTTAGGTAAAGATGGATTTCGCGAACTTGCAAAGATGAATTACTTTAAAGCACAATTTGCCAGAAAAACTCTTTCAGAAATTAGTGGGATTAACATTGATTTAAATTATCCTATTTTTAATGAATTTGTAATCGAGGTTAATGCTAATGTTGATAATTTATACCAGCAAACTCTTGATAAAGGTTTTATCGCCGGGATTCCTTTAGCTAAATTTTATTCCAAGATGAAAAATAAACTCTTAATTTGTATAACTGAAAAAATAACTAAAGAAGATATTTTAAAATTTAAAAGTATTTTAGAGAGTATTATTTATAATCGGTGAATGATTGGAGTCGGACTCCAATCATTATTTACCAATTTTCCCTTGTGCCCATATAATTTTAATATGAAATTAATATTTGAAAAATCAACTTTAAACAGAAAAGGGTTTAAACTTCCTAAATTAGATGTACCGGAGTGTAAACTTCCGGCGGATAATCTTCTAGAATCAGAAAAAATAAATCTACCCCAAGTAGGAGAACTGGAATTAGTTCGGCACTATACTAATCTATCTAGATTAAACTATTGCCTGGATTCTCATTTTTATCCCTTAGGTTCTTGCACTATGAAATATAATCCAAAAATTTCAGAAACTATAGCAAACTTTGAGGATTTTTCTAACTTATCGCCAAATTTAACTTTACATAAAAAAGGCCTACAATATATCCAGGGTTCTTTATCGTTGCTTTTTAAACTGCAAAATTTTTTAGCCGAAATTACAGGAACAAGCAAGGTTACCTTGCAGCCACTAGCCGGAGCTCAAGGCGAATTAACCGGGATGTTGATGGCTAAAGCTTATCATCAAATCAAAAATAATCACAAAAAATACGTAATAGTCCCGGACACTTCTCACGGGACAAATCCGGCGTCGGTAGCAATGGCCGGTTATGAAACAATTTCTATTCCTACTGGTTCGGATGGGCAAATGGATCTTGCTATCTTTAAAGAAAAATTAACTGATGAGGTGGCGGCAGTAATTATGACCTGCCCGAATACCCTGGGGATATTCAATACTCAAATTAAAGAAATTTGTGATTTGGCGCACAAATATGACGCGCTTACCTATTATGATGGCGCAAATTTAAATGCCATCTTAGCTAAAATCAAGCCGGCAGAGTTAGGTTTTGATATTGTTCATCTTAATCTGCACAAAACATTTGGCACTCCCCATGGTGGTGGTGGCCCGGGAGCCGGCCCGGTAGGAGTAGTAGATAAGTTAGTGCCTTTTTTGCCGGAGCCATATGTTATAAAAGGTAAAAATGATCAATTTAGCCTTTATCAACAATCTTCTGATTCAATTGGCAGGGTTGCGCCTTTTTTGGGCAATTTTCAAGTGCTGCTTAAAGCTTTAACTTATATTTTAATTTTAGGCAAAAGTGGCCTAGAACAGGTAAGTGAAATAGCAGTTTTAAATGCAAACTATATTTTAGAATCTTTAAAAGATTACTACCAGCTTCCTTTTAAGAGGCGGTGCATGCATGAATGTGTAATTTCTGCCGCATTACAAAAAGAAAAAGGAGTTACTGCCTTAGATATTGCCAAATACCTGATTCAAGAGGGTATACATCCGCCGACAATTTATTTTCCTTTGACTGTAAAGGAAGCAATGATGATTGAACCGACTGAAACTGAAACTAAAAAAACTCTAGATGGATTTATTAAAGTTATGATCAAGGCAGCTAACTTGGCAGATACCTCAAAAGATGTCTTAAAACAAGCTCCTTCTGGTCTTACTTTTTCCCGCTTTGATCAAGTAAAAGCAGCAAGGAATCAAAACTTAAAATATGAGGGTGAGAAATAAGTGGAGATAAACGAAAAAACAAATTTTTGAGCGCTCTATGATTTTAACAGTTATGCAAAAATGGCGTTTTCTAGATTCAGGTTACGGGGATCCGCATTGGAATATGGCTTTCGATAAATCACTGCTTGAATCATATTTGTCAGCTGAATCAAAACCTGTTTTTAGAGTTTACCAGTGGGATAAGCCGGCGATAAGTTTGGGCCGATTCCAAGATGCCGAGAAAGTTTTAAATTTAAAAAATTGCCGCAAAGATAATATCTCCATAGTAAAAAGAATAACCGGCGGCGGAGCTATCTATCATAGCTGTAATGAATTAACTTATAGTTTAGTTTGCGCGGCTAACTTTTTTAGGGCTGGTTCGGTTAAAGATTCTTATCAAAAAATTACTGATTTTATCCTAAAGGCCTATAGGTCTTTAGGGTTTTTTGCCCAATATGCTAAAGACTATCAAAAAGATAAAAAGGAGTTAGGGGCAGTTTCTGATTTTTGTTTCTCTGGCTGGCAAGATTATGATATTTTAATCGAGGGGAAAAAGATCGGCGGCAATGCTCAGAAGAGAAAAAGAGCAGTGATTTTTCAACATGGATCAATTCCTTTTATGATACCAACTAATATCGATGATTATTTCCTTAGGCCGATTCAGAATAAAAAAGATTACCTTTGTTTATCAAAACTTGGTTTCACCGATTTAGATAAGTTAAAAAAAATATTAGTTAAATCGTTTAAAAATAACCTTAGTCAATCTATTAACCATGCAGCAACTAGCCTTTGGGAAAAAAATAAAATTAAGCGATCTAGATAAAGTAAAATCTTTAATCTCGGGGCTTAAACTTCATACAATTTGTACCGAAGCGTTATGTCCAAATATCTCTGAATGTTTTTCTAAACTACAGGCTACTTTTTTAATTTTAGGAAATATTTGTACCAGAGGCTGTCAGTTTTGTAATGTTACAAAAGGCAAACCAGAGGCAGTTGATTTAACTGAACCCCTCCGGATTAAGAAAGCAATAGAAAGGCTTCAATTAAAACATGCAGTGATAACTTCTCCTACCCGAGATGATTTAGCCGATGGCGGAGCTTTATTTTTTTATCAAACGATTCTTGCTATAAAAAAAATACCTTTTTTAGAATCAGTCGAAGTTCTAATTCCTGACTTTAAGGCAAACCCAAAGAGTATAAAAAAAGTAGTTGCGGCAAAGCCGGATATAATCGGCCATAACTTGGAAACTGTATCTCGGCTCTATCGGGTAAGAAGAGGAGCCGATTATCAAAGGTCTCTTTTGGTATTAAAAAAAATTAAAGAAGTTAATCCAGAGATTAAAACTAAGTCTGCTTTGATTTTAGGCTTAGGAGAGAAAAAAAAGGAAGTTGTGCGAGTGATCAAAGATTTAAGAAGAGTGAATTGTGATTTTCTTGCTCTAGGCCAATACCTAGTGCCGCGAAAAAGTAATTATCCGCTAAAAAGAATTGTAAAAGAGCAAGAATTCAGTTATTATAAAAAGAAAGCCTACTCGTTAGGTTTTCTGCATGTAGAAGCCGGAACTTATGTCCGCAGTTCCTACCATGCAGACAAATACCTTAACCAACATTCCGTTCCCGCAACGGAATGGGATGGACGTTGATTTTATTGGGGGTTTTATGAATAAATATCATACAGCGATAATTGGAGCCGGGCCGGCTGGCTACACAGCTGCTTTAAAGATAGCCGCTGCTGGCAAATCAGTTTGCCTAATTGATAAAGATAGAGAAGAATTAGGCGGAACTTGCCTCAATCGAGGCTGTATCCCTGTTAAATCATTCCTAGAAAGCGCCAATCTTTATCAAAAAATTAAATCAGCCGATAGTTTTGGCATAAAAGTAACTGGAGAAGAAGTTAATTTTGACAAAATCAAAGAAAAATCCAATAAAAATATAGCTTTACTTAAAAAAGGCGTTTTATTCCTGCTTAAATCCAAAAAAATTACTCTAGAATTTGGCCAGGCTTCATTTGTGTCGGATCAAAAAATTCAACTTAAAAACGGAGATAATACAAAAGAGATAGAGGCGGATAATTTTATCTTAGCTACTGGTTCTCTGCCTAAAAGATTGCCTAATTTAGATATAGATAATAAAAAAATCTTTGACAGCAGTGGTTTATGTAAAAACTTGCCGCAAGCTAAAAATATTTTAATTGTTGGAGGCGGTTATATCGGATGCGAGTTTGCTCATTTTTATAATAGTTTAGGCTCAGAGGTTACTATTGTCGATATCGCTGAGTCACTTCTGCCTGGTCAAGATAAAGATATAACCAAGGCTTTAGCCAAAGAATTTAAGAAAAAAGGCATTAAGGTATTAACTTCACATAAAACCACCCAAGAAGAGGTAGATAAATTTGATATAGTTATTGTTGCAGTTGGCAGAGAACCTAATACCGGTAGCTTAAATTTAGAAAAGGCAGGTATTGAGTTAGAGAATAATTTTATAAAAGTTGATAAGAATTTTAAAACAACAGCAGGTAATGTTTATGCTGTAGGGGACCTAATAAATACCCCAATGCTTGCCCACGTTGCTTTTTCCGAAGGCAATCTAACCGCTAATTCTATTTTAGGAAATATTGTTGAAGGTATTAACTATAATTTAGTTCCCGAGGTTATCTTCACTGAGCCCCAAATTGCCTCATTTGGCTTAAAGGAAGCGGAGGCAGAAAGAGAAAATCTGGCCATAGAAGTAAGTAAAAACTTATTTCGTGCCAACGCCAAAGCTCATATTTTAGGCCAGATTGCTGGTTTTAGTAAGTTAATATTTGGGAAAAAAGATAAAAAGTTAATTGGGGCATCCATCATTGGCCCAGAGGCAACTGAATTAATCCATACCTTGGTTGCTTTTGCCAAAAGTGATGCAACAAAATCAGAAATAGAGAAGTCAATTTATGCCCACCCCACCCTTTCTGAAATTTTTTCCGGCCCCACCTGATCATTTTCTACCTTCGAGGTGGGAAATCTTTGCTTGCCAAAAAATCCTTTCCCGATTAGAATAGTTTTTACCAATTCCCGCTACGTAGGTGGGAATTTATGCCCCGTAGTGTAGCGGTAA
>JAWOBO010000066.1:0-13270 GCA_046484225.1 Candidatus Omnitrophota bacterium
AGATTGGAAAGAATACCTCCAGGAGAATGATCCCGAGATAACAAAAGAGATAAGAATAAAAACTAATAGGGGATTGGTAGTCGGCAGAGAGAAGTTTATAAAAAAGCTAGAGAAGAAATTGAACCGTTCCTTACGGTGTTTAGGCCAAGGCAGGCCTAGAAAGGATAAGTAAAAAGGTCGCTGTCCCCTTTAAAAACTCTTTTTTGTACCCAAACTTGCACTTCGTAGGTGCAAGTGGGTTTTTTAAGCCCCCTTATATATAGACGAATCTGTTATGTAAAGTGTCAAGTTATAAATAATAAATCGTAATATGCAAAGGCATCAATCTTCCTTTGTTCTTTGAAATCGTTGCACACTGGAAACCGGAACTTTCTGTTATTCGTGGCATCCTTACAGGATCACACTTAGTGATGTTTCGTCGTGATTCTCTTGAGTCTCTTTCTCAAAACGAACATAAAGCTCTGATTCTTCTCGAGACATCTCAGGAGAACCCGTTCCAAGCTTTGTGTGAGTTAACTTCAATGAACAATATATCTTCTTTGGTCTTTTAAAACTCGGTAAAGCCGCTCTGTCAATTTACGGGCCACAGCCACAATAGCTTTTTGGGAAGCTCCTTTTGGGTGGTTCCTGCTTACGATCCTGTAATAAAACTGCCTGAGCCCGGCCTCTTTGCGGATAGCAACCCAGGCGGCTTCAATAAAAAGAGCTCTTAAATTGCTGTCGCCTAAATGCGATATCGGGCCTTTGCGTTCTTTATCTCCGGTAGAGTTCTCTGTCGGCGCTAATCCGATAAATCCGGCTAATTCCCGGGGGTTCTTTAAGTTCTTAGGATTCCCGCTTTTAGCAAAGAGAGTAACGGCTGTTATAAATCCAATGCCGGATACAGATACAGCGTAGTTAAGATTATACTGGATGTCGGGATTTTGTTTTATAAAAGCTCTTAAATGCCGGTGGCTAGTAAGTAATTGCTTGTGTGCGTAGTCAAGATCCATGATCAACATATCAAGCCTAGCGCCTACAGCATCAGTACAGGGTATTTCTTTAAGGGCTTGTGTAAAGCGACTGGACCACTTGCTCTCAGGCTCTTTAAGGTGAGAATACAAATTAGCATGAAGAAGCAGAGCTTTAATGCGCTGTTTGGCCTTTTTGCACATAGCTGCGTAGTTTTGACGGATTCTAACTAAGTTACGCAGCTCACGATAGTTGCCTGTAGGCACACGTATCGACTTTAGTCGTCCGGCATTAAGATTTTCAGCTATTTTTTTTGAATCCATTTTGTTATTTTTTACTTTATCGTTACTAGCTTTAGGTATAGTATTGGGAGAAACAACTAGGCAGCCGCAATTGTTTGATTTGAGATAATCATAGAGATGATACCCGGTAGGGCCGGCTTCATAAGCATAAAGAACTCGTTTTTTAGAATATTTTTTGCTAATATAATTATACAACTGATTAGGACTCGATGGTATAGTTTTTGAACGCTTTATAGTGTTGTCATCAATCACAGTAAAAGAGAATTTTTTCTTGTCAACATCGATTCCGACAAAAGTATCATAGTTTTTTGAAAGAGATGATATGGCCATAATTTCCTCCTTTTGTTTTAGGTGCCCCCTTAAAAACAGTATACCTTGATTTGGGGAAACTTGACACTTTAACATATCATCTCAAACAAGAATTCTTTCATTTTTTTTACATTTTTGCACTTCGTAGGTGCAAGTGGGTGTAAACTTTAACAACAATTAGCAATACTTAACAACTGTTAGTTTTGGATAATATTAATTGACATCTTTTTCAAGGTGTGGTATTAATTAGTTGTGGCAAAAAAAGTAAATAAAAAAGCCAAAGACAAAACTCCTTCCTCCTCCTCAATCATGACCCCCAAACAAGTCGCTAAATATCTTAGCTTGCACATCATTACTCTCTATCGGCTGATAAAAAAAGGGAAATTGCCTAGTTTTAAGGTTGGCGGCCAGTGGAGAATAAAAAAAGATTTGCTTGATTCATGGATTAGGAAGCAGTCGAAAAGAAACGGGAAAGAGGAATAACTAAAGGAGAAGCATGAGTTGTAGAGACAGCCATAGCTGGTATGCTTTATACACAAGGTCCCGTCATGAAAAATTTGTGGAAACAGAGCTTCTGAAAAAAGGAATAGAGGCCTTTACCCCTAAAGTAACCTACCGACGGAAGTGGTCAGACCGGGTAAAATACATCAAAGAACCCTTATTCAAGAGTTATTGTTTTGCCAAATTTCCTTTAATAGATAAAACAAAAATTTTATCGCAAACTGGGATAGTTTCAGTCGTCCATTTCCGATCAGAATATGTTCCGGTTTCAGAAAAAACTATTCAATCATTAAGAATTATTACCGAAACTAATTACCAGGCAAATCCCTGCCCTTACCTAAATAAAGGCGATTATGTTTATATAAAGAAGGGCCCCTTAAAAGGGGTAGAAGGCTTTGTTTTAGAAAAAAGAAATAAAAACACCAGCGTTGTGGTGTCAATTGATGCCCTAGCTTCTGCGGTTAAATGTGTGGTGGGGATAGATTGCGTCGAGCTCTCATAAAACACAGATGAACACAGATAAATGCTAGATTTACACAGATATCAGTGTGAATCTGCTACAGATCTGTGTGTATCTGTGATTGAAATGGGAGTGAGGCGGCGGAGCTGTATCTATGGCCAAAAAAATAGCACAGTTATTACATTTATTATTAACACGCATAAGAATTATTTTTAAAATAAAACCGTTAAGTTTCCAATGGGGTCATGATAGAGGCAAGCCTTTATATCGCTATTATACTGAAATTTTTCTTGAGAAATTTTCAAAAGATATCAAGGGTAAGTGTTTAGAATTTCAAGAAGATTGTTATGCTTCGCGTTTTGGAAAAAATAAAATAGAAGATATAAATATTTTACATAAAGAGCCAGGAAACCCTAAAGCCACAATTGTAGCTGATCTAACCAAGGCGAATACGTTAAAATCTGACACTTTTGATTGTATTATCTCTACATTTGTTTTACATGTTGTTGTAAACCCTGATAAATTTGTCTCAGAACTTTATAGAATTTTAAAACCAAAAGGATCAGTATTAATAGTTGCACCCCATATATGCATGTGGGGAGAGTTTCCTAAGGAATACTGGCGCTTTACCCAAGAAGGGTTAAAACTACTAATTGCCAAACATTTTAAAAAAGAAAATATAATTATAAAATCATACGGGAATTCGCTAATCGCTGCAGGAGCATTAAGGGGTTTGGTGACAAAAGAGTTCAGAAAATCTGAATTAAACTATCATGACAAAAAATTTTCACTTATAACTTGCGCAAGAGCAGTAAAATGAAGGTACTTTTTATTTATATTGATGAAAATACAAGTTCTGGCTACACCACCGGGTGGTATAGCTTCTATATCAGGCTATCTAAAAAAAAGAGGAATAAAAACAAATCTTGTTTATTATAGAGACGAGAGAGATTTTGATTATACTCAAAATAAAATTCATAGTTTTTCTCCAAAGATAATAGGATTTTACAGCACTTCGAGTAACTGGAAAACAGTAAAATATTTATCTAAGCAAATAAGGAAGCAGCATCCAAAATTATTTCAAATATATGGCGGGATTCATGCTATTTTGGCTCCAAAGACAATAAAAAAGATTGAAACCCTAAATGCAATATGTGTTGGCTATGGAGAAGAACCTTTGTTAGAGTTAGCAGGCAACATAGATACCCAAAAAGAAAATTCAGAAGTTAAAGGGATATGGTTACGGGAACAAATAGGAAGTGATGAGATTATTAAAAAAAGCCCCTATTTTCCTGAAAAAAACCCTGATGAATACTTGTATTTTGACCATTTAATCTTTTTAAAGGAGCTTTCTCGGTTTGATAATTTTGATTACAATTCATATAAACTTGAAATTATTTTTAATCGGGGATGCCCTTTTCCCTGTACTTTTTGCTGTAATTCAAAATTAAAAGAAATCTTTAATGGAAGGACCTTTGTCCCTTCGCCAAAAGCATCTATAGACTCTTTAGTAAGATCACTTAAAAGAACAGGATTGAAATCAGTTGAAATTCACGACGATATTTTAACCCTAGATAAAAAATGGTTTAGGGAATTTATATCTCTTTATAAAGAAAAGATCAAGGCCTCATTTATCTGTAATTTACGCATTGGAACTTTTAATGAAGAAGATGTTAGATTGCTAAAAGAGGCTAATGTATCTACTGTTTGGATAGGAATAGAATCTGGTAATAACTATATTCGGAATCAAGTAATGAAAAAACATATCTCACTTTACCAAATAAATGAAGCTTTTAGGTGGCTGCATAAATATAAAATTCGCACCATAATCCAAAATATAATTGGCGTGCCGTATGAAAAGCCAAAGCATTTTATTGACACTATTTATCTTAATGCACAATTGCAGCCAACAAATTATCTATTAAGCGTTTTTTATCCTTATCCTGAGACAGAACTTTATAATATTTCTATAGAAAAAGGCTGGTTTAAAGATAACAGTAATATAAAAGAAAGGACAGAGCCAGTCTTAAACTCCTCTTATTTTCCAAAGGATCAAGTTAGGTTTTATTTTAACAATTTTAGACGGTTGGTTAAGTATCAAAGCAGAAGATATAAAAATCCTTTTTTCTATATATTACCATTGAAGCATTGCACAAGTTTTTTAATAGTAAAAATAACTCTAATTTTTAAAAAAATTTGTGTGCTGAAAGCATACTTATTTACATAGAAAAAAAGAATTGAAAGCAGAAAATGATAAAGAAGAAGAGAGCGGTAAAACTTGAAGCAGTCAATCTTTCCCTTTGCAGTTTGTGTAATGCTGATTGTATGTATTGCCCTTCAGATAGAGGAGGAGAGATTAAGGAAAAAATTATGCCTTTTTCAATTGTTAAGAAAATAATTGGAGAAATTTCTTCTGAAAAATTTAAAAAGTATCATGATGTTAAAATAATGTCTGTTTCTCAAAATGGAGAAGCTCTTTTACACCCTGAAATAATAAACATACTGCATTTTATTAAAATTAAATTACCTCATATTAAAATTAACTTTTTTTCGAACCTCGGTGTTCTTACAGAGAAAAAGAGTGAGACAATTGTCAAAGAGCATTTGATAGATAATTTATTTTGCAGTGTAGATGCCAGTAATTCCCAAAATTGTTTTTATATAAATGACTTGGATTTTAAAAAAATTAAACATAATCTTAGGGTTTTTATCACATTTCGCAACAAAGTGAAACAGTTTATTCCCATAACACTTTATATTATCACTTTATACAGCTATATTCATACTATTTATAATAATTTTGGTTTTTATCCTTTTAAAATGCAAGACAAAAATCTTATAAATGTAAAAAATGATTATTTAATTATAAAAGAAAGATATAAAAAAATGCTAAGTCGCAATGATAGAATCGTAAAGCCGGCGATTTCTGCTTGGGCAGAAAGAGCAAGAATCAATACCAATAACTTAAATTATTCAAAATATAATTGTCCAGTTCTCAACAGGATTAAAAAAGAGGCATTTATAGCTCCTAATGGAGATTGGTATGCGTGTTGCCTGGATGCAAAAAATAAATTGTTATTAGGCAACATCACAAAGAAGACGATAAATAAAATATTTTTTAGCAAAAGAAGAGCACAATTAATAGAATTGTTAGAAAACAAACAATTTCACAAAATAGGCGGGCCTTGTAAAACAGTCAATTGCTGCGGCTGGTTTACACAAGTGGAATAATGGGGAGAAAAAATAAAATTCAATGTATCACATTTCCTAGAAGCGGCCATCATTTATTAATTAATATGTTGCTAAAGTATTTCAGCAATGATCTTGATTATCCTAATACTGACGATATAAAAGTTTTTACTCAGGGGCAGAATGATACTGTGCTTAAGGCAGGGCCTCTGTATTATTGTGAATTTTACGGTCATTGCCAGAAGACGCCTTGCATAGACTCTCGGGCCAACATACAAAAAAACCATGATTTGGACCTTAAATTGTCGAAGAAAAAAAACACAAAATATATTATTCAATATAGACATCCATTAGAAGCCATTATTTCTTGGTATCTAGCCGAAATACTCAGAAAGAAAAGGTTTGAGGATAGCTTAAATGATTCTAAGCAGGAATGGTTGCATTTTATCCAAGATACTACTTTTAAAAATAAAATGAAGTTTTGGGATAAACTTATTTTCCGAAACATCCCAGGGAAAATATTATATTGGAAGTTATTTATAAAAAAATGGATCATGAATCAGGATTTGTTTGATACCTATTGTTTATCTTATAGGGAATTAACAAACAATCCGGAAGAAAAGCTTAAAAGTATTATTCGATTTATAAACCCTGACCAATCTCCCAATATTAATTTTATTAAGAAAATAATATCTAAACAAAATATTCATAAAGGCAGAAATACAGCAGAAAAAATAAAAGAATTCAAATATTATGATTCTCTTTTTTTCCAGAAATTAGAGGAAAAAGTGTATTCTGAACTACATAAATTAAATATGAAAAGAAATGCAAATATTTAAGATAATTAAAAATAAGATAAAAAAATTGTTAAAGATATTTATTTTTAGGAAAATAAAAATAAGCAATAAATTTAAAACCGAAAGGGCATTTCTTAAAACAAAATTGATAAGTAAAAGCAACCATCAAAGCATTCTTTTTTTTACCACCCCTAAAGCTGCATCTTGTTATATGGGTAACATCATGAAAAAGTTATGCAAAGAAGCCGGCCTAGTAACAGTAGATTTAGATGCTTATTTTTATACAATAGGAAAACAGAGTAAATGGTTGGATGCTAAAAGGATTTCCAAAAAAGCTTCCTACCAGCCGTCAGGGTATTTTTTTGGTCCGTTTAGGAGTGTTCATAAGGGTATATCTAATTTAGATTCTTATAAAATTTTGATAGTTGTAAGAGACCCAAGAGATGTTCTTGTTTCAAATTATTTTTCTATTTGCTACAGTCATGGTTACCCCCCCTGGCCAGTAAAAGAAAGCTAAATGAAATCAAGACTGTTAGAAAAAAGATAAGAAAGCAGAGCCCAGACCAATTTGCCCTAAATTGCGTCAACTCAACTTTCCCCAAATTAAATTATAAACAAGAATATCAACACTATATAAAACTGAAGATGAAACCAAATGTTTTATTGTTAAAATATGAAAATATTGTAGTGAATTTTGAGAATGAGTTAAGAAAAATATTAAATTTTTTTAATCTTGATGTTAGCCAAGATATTATTAAAAATATCTTAAAAAATGCTAATTTTAACGTAGAAAAAGAGAATATTTATTCGCATAAAAGGAGGGTTACCCCCGGAGATCATAAAGAAAAATTAAACCAAGAAACAATTACCTGTTTAAATAAATTTTATTCACAAATATTAAATAAATTAGAATACTTTGCTGGTTGATATGTTGAAAATATGAAATTTTTGATTACCCATATGTATAATCCTAACTATTTTGGCTGGCTATACTCAAAATATAAAGGGTTAGCAAAAAAAGAATATAAAAAACAACTTTATTATCATACAGTCATCGAACCATTTTTCCTTGCTGATTTTTATTCATTAAATCTTAAAAAATTAGGCCATCAGGCTTACGATGTAATAGCAAATAGCAAAAATTTACAAAAAAGATGGACAAAAGAAAATGTTTCTCTCCCTCGATTTTTATTGATGGGCAAAAAAAATTGGTTTTATGAGATTTTGAAAATGCAAATTAAAGAAATAAAGCCGGATGTATTAATTAATCCGGCAATGGCTTACATTGATCCTGAATTTCTAAAAGAAATGAAGTCTTATGTGGGGATGATGGTTGGCCAGTTTCCTGAACCACTGCCTAGTAAATATTATAAACCTTACGACTTTTATCTAAGCTCTCTACCTAATTTAGTTGAAAAGGTTAAACTGATGGGCAAAAAAAGTATTTATCTAAAGTTAGGTTTTCAACCATCAGTAAACTCAAGGCTTAAAGGAAACAAGAAGGACATTAATGTTAGCTCTGTTTCAGGATTCGGCTATTGTTTTAAAGAGCGGATACCTTTATTTGAAAGAATCTGCCAAAATTTTGCCATACAAGTTCGGGGCTATGGGGAAAAAGAAATTCCAAAACAATCTCCTCTAAGAGAATGTTTTCAGGGCCCTATATGGGGGATGGATATGTTTCAATTACTCAAAGATTCAAAAATAGTTGTTAACAAACATGCTGATTCTAGTCATGTGGGAAATTATGCTAATAATTTACGCATGTATGAGGCTACAGGTGTAGGAACATTGTTGATTACAGATTGGAAGAAAAATTTGGCAAATTTATTTAGGCCGGGCAAAGAGGTAGTTGTCTATAAAAATGAAAAAGAATGCCTAGAATTGATAGATTATTACCTCAAAAACGATATGGAGCGAGAGATGATAGCTGAGGCAGGAAAGGAAAGAACCCATAGTGAACATGCTTATTACAATAGAATGAAAGAACTTTTGGATATATTAGAAAAATGGGCATAATTTTATTATATCACAGGGTGGCAGACTTAGAGTTTGATCCTCAACTTCTAGCAGTTTCAAAAGAAAATTTTAAAAAACAAATTACTTATCTTAAAAGCAATTACAATATAGTTTCATTAAAAGACATAATAAATACAGAGAAAGACTGGTTAGGTGGTAAAAAGAATATTGCTATTACATTTGATGATGGATACTCTGATAATTTGATAAATGCAAAACCTTTGCTAGAAGAATTTAGTGCTTTTGCTACTTTTTTCATAACGGTTAATAATGCCATTGGGCAAAAGCCTTTTTGGTGGGATAGATTAGCAAGTATAACCTTTGCGGATAAAGAACTCCCTAAAAGATTAAATATAAAAATAAGTAAAAATGAATACAACTGGCATAATAAAAATAGCTTTTTTCTAAGTAGGGTTATGAGAAAGGAATGGAATGTTTTAAAAAATATAGACCTAAATAACAGAGAAAAATTATATTTAGATCTTCATTCTATCTTAAAAAAAGAACCTCAAAAGGAAATAGATAGAGTTTTATATAATTTGTTAGAATGGTCAGAATCCAAGGAGAAAATTAATAAGCGCGACATGCCTCTAGATAGAAACAGTATAAAGAGGATTGCAGATAGCCGTTTGATCGAGATAGGGTCTCACGGCTTAAATCATACAAGCCTTAATTGTGTGCCAGCAGAAAGCCAAAATAAGGAAGTTTTGGAAAGCAAAAAGTTTCTGGAAGAAATTATACAAGTGCCCATTGAGAGTTTTTCTTATTGTTTTGGCGGGGTTAACGATATACCCAATAGAGTTAAAGACTTCTTAAAGGAATCAGGCTATAAAAGAGCTTGCGCAAATTTTAAAAGTATAGCAGGTTGCACTACAGATCCTTTTATGTTGCCAAGATTTATAGTTCGCAACTGGAATTTAACTGATTTCAAGAAGAATCTAAAGGGATTTTTAGAATATAAAAATTAAAAAATGAAGGTTTTACAGGTTAATACGCAAGATCAAAAAGGCGGCACTGCAAATGTTGCCTATGGATTATATAAAGGGTTAAAGAATAAAGGGCATAGTTCATGGATGGCGGTTGGTTTGCAGCAGAGAGATGATCAAGATATATTTAAGATTGAAAATAACAGATTTGTGCCATCATGGAGGAAGGCAGTTACTAAAATATTAAATAAATTAGATACTAAACCTTATTTCAAAGGAAGAGATAGAATAAAAAGTTTTTTTAGAACAGTCTCTAACCCTGGCTTATTTATAACCGGCACAAAAATTATTGAGAGTTTTTATTATCCCGGTACACGGCACATCCTTGAATTTATGCCGGATAAGCCGGATCTTATAAATTTTCATAATCTCCATGGAAATTATTTTGACTTAAGAATTTTACCATATTACAGTAAAAAGCTTCCCTGTGTGTTAACGTTACATGATATGTGGCTTTTTACAGGCTATTGCAAACAATCTTTTGGTTGTGATAGATGGCTAAATTCATGTATAGAATGCCCCATAATAAATCAAAATTTAGTTAAAAAGAGTGGCCCAGAACTCGGTATAAAGAAAAAAAGAAAGATATATAAAAAGAGTAAATTCCATATTGTAACTCCTTCAAAGTGGCTTATGAATATGGTAGAAGAGTCTATATTGGCAGAAGGAATAAAAGGTGCATCTGTTATTCCAAACGGCATAGATCTTAGTATATTTACACCCGGTGATAAAAAGTTAGCGAAAGAAAAAATAGGTTTAGAAACCACCAATGAAAAGATATTTTTGGTCATTACACACGGAAACTTTTTTAGAAATATAGAAAGCCATGAGAGGTTTTTTGGGTTTTTGCAAGATAAAAGTATTAATTTTAAGCTTATCTGGATAAGTGGGGAGATTATACCCGATAGGCTTAGGCAGTACAAGTACAGCTATATTCCTTTCATATCAGAGAAAAAAGTTATAGTAAATTATTACCAGGCAGCAGATTTTATGTTGCATTTTTCAAGGGGAGACACCTTTCCGCTGGTTGTTGAAGAATCAATGGCATGCGCAACGCCTGTAGTGGCTTCAAAAACAGGTGGTATACCTGAACAGATACGAGATGGGGAAGATGGGCTTCTTTTTAGTGCCGGAGAGGAAAGTATAGTAGCAGAACGCGTATTGGGGTTTTTGGAATCGGAATCTAGTTATAAAAAATTGAGTGCTGCAGCATTAAAAAAAGCAAAATCAGAATTTGATTTTAAGGATCAACTTAATAATTATCTAGAACTCTATAAAAAAATCGTAGATGAACATGAGTATATTTAAAATAATTTTCTTCCAGGCTATTCAATCACTAAAATGGTAACTAAAATGAATGAGGCTAAGTTTGTTTATGAATTAATATGACAAAGTACAGAATAACAATAATTACACCTGTTTTTAATGGAGAAAAATACATGAAAAAGTGCATAGAAAATGTTGTTGAACAAAATTGCGCCGGTATTGAGCATATAATTGTAGATGGCGGATCAAATGATAAAACCCTGAATATTGTGCAGGGGCTTTCCGAAAAATATTCACACATTAAGTGGATATCAGAAAAAGGTATTAATCAATCCACAGCTATGAATAAAGGTGTGCTTATGGCAAAAGCAGAGATTATCAGTTTTCTGAATGTTGATGATTTTTATGAAAAAGGAACATTGAGGTTTGTAGTCGATATTTTTAAAGAATTGCCGAGTCTATCTTTTTTAGTGGGTAATTGTAATGTTTGGGATGAGAAGGGTTGCCTAAAAATAATAAATAAGCCATCTAAAATGAAATTAGAAGAGTTGTTGATGAGTATTAAGGTTAACCCTTTTCCAGTAAATCCGTCTGCGTATTTTTATCATAAAGAACTGCACAACAGGGTTGGATTCTATGATGTAAGCGAACACTATTCAATGGATTTGGATTTTATACTCAGGGTTGTACAAAAAGCAAATATAAAATATATAGATAAAAAATTGGGTAATTTTGTGCTACACGAAAATACTAAAACATATAAAGATTTGGAAAAAGGAAAAAGTTTTATTCGGCAACAAAAAATTATGAAGAAATACCGAAAAAACTTAAATGCTTTTAAACATTTGGTACTTATAATTAAATATGAGCTTTATCATAAGGAAATTTTGAAAAATATAAAATCCACAACTCAGAGAGCAATAAATAAACTAAAAAATAAATACAGCAGCATTAGAAAAAACAAAATTAGAATTTAACTTTAAGGACTAACCCAACAGTTATTTAGGTCTTTATAAAAAAATTGTAAATGAGCATGTTTAAAAAAGTATCATTTTTTAACAGGTATTACATCCTTATTCCATTGAAAAGAAATTATTTTCTTCACAAAACTTATAATCAAGCATTTAAGATTATGAATAAGATAAAATTAATCAAGAACATTCCAGGTATATCAAATAAATACAGCCAAAAACATAATTTTGCAATTCATATACTTTGCTCGCACAATTCACTGGAATCATGTATATTAAGTCTTCTTAGCTTTTATGCTTTGTCAGAAAATGTGGCCGAAGTAGTAATTCATGAAGACGGAACCTTTACCAAAAAAGACAAATCGATAATTAAAAAACTTTTTCCTTGGATAAAGCACATATCTTTAGCTGAGGCAGATAAAAAATTAAAAGAAAACAGATTCAGCAAAGAAACTATTAAGTTAAGGCATAGGCACAAACTACTAATCAAAGCAATAGACTTCCATTATTTAGAACCAAAGAACCGCATTCTGATAATAGACACAGATATATTCTTTTTATCTAACCCCAAAGAACTATGGAAAGAAATAGAGCAGGGTAGTGAATTCATATTCAATCAGGACCCGGAGCCTGCCTATGGTTCTTCAAAAGAACTGCTAGAGAAAGTTTTAGCAGAAAAAATAAATATAAATTATTATCCCTGCGTAAACACCGGTTTGATTGTTGAACCTTCTAGGCTGTTGCGGGAAGAAAAAGAAACTATTGAAAATTACTGCCAAGAATTTGAAAATTTCTCCTATCAAAGAAAACACTGTATAGAGCAAGGTTATATTGCTTGTTTGCTAAAATACAAGAATGTTCCGGAATTTCCTCTCCAAGGTCGTTACGATATTGTTGGCCATAAAAACAAACAGGGAATAGAGAAAATTTTAAGCTATGACCTTATCGACAACCCTGAGAATATCCAAACCATACATCTTTGTGGCTGGGACAAGTTGGGCCAGGGCTTTTTAGCGGTGAAAGAGAAAATATTTGCTAGGATAAATAATATTTTATAAGCTTTTCCTAAATGTTAATTTCACACACATATAAGTTTATATTTTTACATATTCCCAAAACAGCCGGAAGTAGTGTGGCGGCTACCTTAAAGCGTAACTTAAATAAAAATGATTTACTACTCTGTCCTCATACCAAAGCAGTGCGCCTAAAACTTACCGCCAAAGATAAATGGAAAGATTACTTTAAGTTTACTTTTGTAAGGAACCCCTGGGATAGGATGGTTTCTGCTTATTTTTTTCTTCGTAATTTTAGAAATAGAAAGATAGGTAAAAAAAGTATCTGAATGCAACAGCTTTAAAGATTTTTGTAAATACATATACAATCGTCCCTTCTTATCAAATATCTTTTTTATTCCCCAGAGTTACTATATATCTGATTTAAACAACAAGATAATGGTAGATTACATTGCAAAGTCAGAAAACATAGATAAAGAATTTAGGTATATATGTGACAAGCTGGG
>JAWOBO010000090.1:0-5677 GCA_046484225.1 Candidatus Omnitrophota bacterium
AAAAATTGAGAAAGTTAAAACAGAGATTACTGTTCCTCAAAAAACATTAAATAAGCTTGGCGATAGAGTTGAAAACGCAGAAAAAACTATTATTTTAACAGAGAACATAAAATATAAAAATGTTTTACTTATAGATGATGCTGTTGGATCCGGGGCAACCATGAACGAAACAGCCAAACAAGTTAAAAACAAAGGGATAGGCAAAAAAATAGTGGGGATTGCAATAACCGGAAGCTTTAAAGGATTTGATGTAATTAGCGAGGTTTAATTTTTTATTTTCTCCCAAACAGGTTCTCGTTCCTGGAGCAAATCAAAGCACTTGTTCGCTTCAAGCCTAGTTATATTTAATGCAAACAATTATATTCTCCCTGTCTTGATTAAACGGACGGTTGCCTGGAGCTCGTAAGGAGTTTTGTTTTCTAACAGTGTTGTCGTTGCGCGGGACATATGCAGAAACTATCTTTTAGTTGAGGTGGTTTTTTGTTAAAATGAATGCATGGGAAAGGCAATTCATCTTAACAAGAAATTCTCAGTAACATTGAAACCGGTTGCTCCGTATAATTTTGATGCGACTATACACAAGCCGTCGCACTTCCCTTCTTCTGATAATGAATGGGAAAAAGGGAAATATTGGATAACGATGGTTTGGAAGGGGAAGTCTTTGGGCTTGAAGCTAGAAAACAAAGGGACAGTGGCAAGACCGAGAATAAAGTTGACAGTATATTCCAAAGAAATTTTAACAAAAGAGTTTAAACAAGGATTGATTCCGGAGATTGAATGGAGGTTTAATCTTAAATCAGATATTTCAGAATTTAATAAGAGATTGAAAAAAGATGAAATTCTTTCTCCGTTATTAAAAAAATGGCGGGGCATGAAACCGGTAGCCGCTAATTCCTTATATGAAACATTAATTATCTATATCGTCTTGCAGAATGCTACAGTTCGCAGGACTCGCCAAATGTTAGAGAATCTTTTTAATAAGTTTGGCAAGGAAGTAAAATTTGATAATAAGATTCTTTCTGCTTTCTGGGAGCCGAAAGTAATAGCCGGAACTTCAGAGCAAGCGTTAAGAGACTTAAAACTGGGTTATAGGGCAAAATTCTTAAAAAGAATTAGCGAGCAATTTTCCAAAAAAGAGATTGATGAGATTAAAATGCGGGAAATGCCGAGAGACGAGGTAAAAAAAGAAGCTTTGAAGCTTTATGGAATTGGACCCGCTTCTGTTGAATATCTTTTATTCGAGGATTTTTATCACTGCGACCACTTGGCAACCATTCCGCCTTGGGAGCAAAAAATAATGTCTAAGCTATTATTTGATAAAAAGCTGGTTTCTACAAAGAAAATCCTTGATTTTTTCAAGAAAAAATATAAAGGTTGGGAGAAATTAGCCTTTCACTATATCTGGGAAGATATTTTTTGGAAACGAAAAACCCGGAATATAGATTGGCTGGAAAAAGAAATTAGATTATGAAAACAATACTTTTAACTTCTGCCGGGATGAATGTAAAAGAAGAAATTTTAAAAATTCTTCCAAAACCGGCAAATAAAATAAAAATTGCTCATATTATTACCGCCTCAAAAGTTGGAGAAGATTTATCATATCTGGAAAAAGAAAATCAAATAATGAAAGAGTTGGGCTTTGACGCAGAAGATATTGATATTGAAGATAAGACCGAAAATGAATTGCGTGCCTTACTTAAGAATAAAGATATTATTTATGTCCAGGGCGGGAACACTTTTTATTTATTGAAACATGTAAAAGAGAGTGGTTTTGATAAAGTGATAAAAGAGCTTATTGAAGAGGGTATTATCTATATCGGTGTAAGCGCAGGCAGCTATATAGCTTGTCCAACAATAGAAATGGCAAATTGGAAACATCAGGACAGAAATACAGTTGGATTAGAAGATTTAACCGGTCTAAACTTAGTGCCGTTTCTTTTGTTTGTTCATTTTAAGCCAGAATATGATCCAATTCTTAAACAAGAGGTTCCAAGCTCAAAGTATCCGGTAAAAATACTCACAGATAAACAGGCAATCTTAATAAGAGACAGCGAGATAAAGCTTGTTGGCCAGGGGGAGGAGGTAAATATTTAATTGCACTTTCAACCTTGCTGTTTCTGTCAGGGTTTAGTTTTTCCAAAAAGCTACTTGCTGTTATATAAAAGATTGGTCTGCCCTTCTCTCACAACATGAAAATCTGTTCAGCTCAATATCGCCCGATTCTCTTCTGAGGTTAGTTTTAACGAACGATTGCGCTGTTTTAACTCTTTTTTTATTGTTAAATCGACCCTGCAAATCTCCGATTTTTCCAAAAAGTCAGATTTTTTAAAAATCAATCATTATCTTATTAACATTTTAAAGAATTAAAATATTTTTTGACTTTGTTTTTTAATAATGGTTTTATAATAGTATAAGATAGTTCTTAAAAAATTGAACTATGGGTTCAAGCGATGTACGACAAATATTTTTACATTGGATGCTGAGAAATTTGCCGAGAGAAAGCCAATTAAGTGAATGGAATATATCAAGCTTACCGATCTTAAGGGAAAGAATCAAATAAAAGTAAATGTTTGCCCAAAATGCGGAGGAATTCTTGAAAAAAGATTCGGAAATTATGATAGTGGAAAATAGAAAAAATAATTTTGCATTTATTGATGGCCAAAACCTTAACCTTGGTATTCAAAAATTGGGTTGGAAATTAAATTTCTTTCGTTTCCGTCGTTATTTGAAAGAGAAATATGGAGTGGTAACCGCTTATTATTTCATAGGTTATGTTTCTGGAAATCAGGATATTTATTCTGCGCTGCAAAAAGCAGGATATGTTTTGATTTTTAAACCAACTATTCCCGATAACGAAGGAGAAATAAAGGGAAACGTTGATGCAGATCTTGTCTTACAGGCAATGATTGATTTTTCAGATTACGACAAGGCAATTATTGTTTCCAGTGACGGAGATTACTATTCTTTAGTTAAATATCTTTATCAAAAAGACAAGTTAAAGTTTGTGATGAGCCCTTATAACAAAACTTGTTCAAGCTTATTGAAAAAATCCGCCAAAGAAAAAGTAGTTTTTATGGATAATTTACGGAAAAAACTGGAGTATAGATCTTTAAAATGAAAAAGCACCGCAGAAGGACGAAACCTTAAGAGGTGCTTTTTCCTGTGAATTCTACTTGTATAGTAATATTATTATCATTACCTGTCAAGAAGCTGGGAGCAAAAAATAATGTCCAAGCTATTATTTGATACAAAGCTGGTTTCTATAAAGGAAAATATGGTTGGGAAAAGTTAACCTTCCACTATATCTGGGAAGATATTTTTTGGAAACGTTTAGATTATGAAAACAATACTTTTACTTAAAAATACTATTTTATGAACAACAAAAAATATAATCAACAGAACCATTCAAATCATAATGATCATGACCATACGGGGAACTCCGAAGGAAAACAATCTTCCGACGGGGGTGGCAAGCATGCGGGTCACTCAATAGCAATGTTTAAAAAGAGGTTTTATATTTCTCTTGTTTTAACTGTTCCTGTTTTAATTCTCTCTCCGCTTATTCAGCAGCTCTTAAATTATTCTTTTACTTTCCCGGGTGATAAGTATTTATTATTTTTAATTTCTTCGATTGTTTTTATTTATGGCGGATGGCCATTTTTAGCAGGAGCCGGCAATGAAATTAAAAAGAAGGGGATTGGTATGATGACCTTAATCAGCTTGGCTATCGTGGTGGCGTATTCTTACAGTTCTGCTGTAGTGTTTGGCTTGGCCGGTAAAGTATTTTTTTGGGAATTAGTAACCTTGATAGATATTATGCTTTTAGGGCATTGGATCGAAATGAAATCTGTTATTAGCGCTTCAACGGCTTTGGAAAAACTTTCCGCGCTTATTCCAGATAGCGCTCATTTACTGAAAGATAACAAAGTACAGGATGTGGCTACCAGTGAATTAAAAAACGGCGATATTATTTTAGTTAAACCGGGTGAAAAAATATCTACGGACGGCTTAGTTGTAAAAGGAGAAAGTTCTGTTAATGAATCTATGCTTACGGGGGAGGCTAATCCTGTACCTAAAGCTAAGGATGATAAAGTAATCGGAGGATCAGTCAATGAAGACGGTTCACTGCACATAGAAGTCAAAGGCGTGGGAGAAAATTCCTATCTTTCAAAAGTCATTAATCTGGTAAAGCAAGCACAGGCGTCAAAATCCAAAACGCAAAATTTGGCTGATAAAGCCGCTTTTTGGCTGACAGTTGTAGCCATTTTAGCGGGTATATCCACTTTTGCCAGTTGGCTTATTATCGGTCGTGAAATTGCTTTTGCCATTGAAAGAACCGCCACCGTTTTGGTAATTGCTTGTCCGCACGCCTTAGGCTTGGCTATTCCTTTGGTAGTTGCTATTTCCACTACTCTTTCTGCACAAAATGGACTTTTGATTAGAAATCGCACCGCCTTTGAAAATACCGGAAAAATTTCTACGGTTGTTTTTGATAAAACAGGCACCTTAACTAAAGGCGCTTTTGGAGTTAAAAGAGTTTATTCCCTAAAAAAACAATATACAGAAAGAGATATACTTCGTATGTCTGCCGGCTTAGAGCAAAATTCCGAACATCCAATCGCCAAAGCTATTCTAGAGGAGGTAAAAAGAAAAAATATTACCTTGCCTGAAGTTGATAGCTTTAAGACGATTAAAGGAAAGGGCGCCGAAGGTGTTATAGAGGACAAGAAGGTATTAATTGTCAGTCCGGGATATGTCAGGGAGCTTGGCCTTTATATCCCTGATAACCTTAAAGAACCGGAAGGTACAATTGTTTTTCTAATTATTTTAGAGCAAGATAAAAATGTTTTAATAGGCGCAGTGGATTTAACAGATATTATTCGCGAAGAATCATTTGACGCGGTTAAAGCGCTAAAAAAGGAAGGAATTAAAGTATTGATGCTTACGGGAGATAATCAGACTGTAGCTAAAAAAGTATCCGATATTCTTAAACTTAATGGATATTTCGCCAATGTGTTGCCTGATAAAAAACAAGAAAAAATTAAAGAACTGCAAGATAGGGGAGAATTTGTCGCCATGGTTGGAGATGGGATAAATGATGCTCCGGCTTTGGCGCAGGCCGATATAGGGATAGCTATTGGATCGGGAACAGATGTAGCCGCCGAAACCGCCGATATTATTTTAGTAAACAATAATCCCAAAGATATTTCTTCTTTAATAAAATTTGGTAAAGCTACTTACAGAAAAATGGTCCAAAACTTGGCCTGGGCAACAGGCTATAATGTCTTAGCCATTCCTTTAGCGGCCGGTGTTTTGGCTGTTTACGGAATTTTGCTTTCCCCGGCTATAGGCGCGATTTTAATGTCTTTAAGCACGGTGGTGGTAGCCGTAAATGCTAAGCTTTTAAGAATTGATAAATAATTCGTCCGGTTAAAACGACCATCCTCCGGATATGCATTGGTCCTATAAAAAAAATCAGGTTTGACCTGACAAGATACAAAGTTGGAGAAAAACTTACAGACAAAGACCTTAAAACAGCCCAAGAAACAGAGAAAAGATACAATGAACAAGAAGTAATTTAATCTTCACCATTTATGAAAATCGTAATCGTAGGAAGTATGTCTTTTTTTGATAAATTCAAAGAAGCTAAGCGAGCTTTAGAAGAAAAGGGCCATAA
>JAWOBO010000056.1:0-2994 GCA_046484225.1 Candidatus Omnitrophota bacterium
CCATCCTCAAATAGTCGTCTAACTCCAAAATCTGCCCTGTAAATTGTAAAAAATAGAACCCTAACCTTTACTATGCAACATTTTCGTTTGAACCTGTTTTGTTGCATAGTCAGTTCATTTTGATATAATAATTACATGAAAAAACGAAAGTTTGCAATAAGAGATAGAAGGGTAATCGTTGAAAATGGCATTTACCATGTTACTCAACGTGCACCGGGAAGAGAGTTGTTGTTTTTAGAAAAAGGAGATTATTTAAAATTTCTCTCTCTTTTAAAAAATACAGCAAAAGACTTTAATCTTTCCATATTATGTTTTTCTTTGCTCACCAATCACCTTCATGTACTTACCCAAATTAAAAAGAAAAATTTAGATAAGGCAATGAAAAATCTTTTTCAAAGTTATGCTCAATATTTTAATAAAAAATATCAGAGAAAAGGGCATGTATTTTGTGGAGTATATGGTGCTTCCTTATGTGATACCGATGAATATTTACTTGTATCTTCCTTGTATATTCATCTCAATGCTTACAAAGCAGGAATTGTAAAGTCACCTTTTTCATATAGATGGCATTCTTTAGATTTATATATTAAACCAATAAAGAAAAGTTTCATAAATAACAATTTAATTTTAGACCTTATAGATTCTAACCGTGACGATGCATATAAAACATACAAAGAACTTATCGAAGGATGTCTTGAGTTGAAATATGAATCTAATTTAAACAATAGAAGGTTTTTGAGGTTATTTTGCAATGAAATTATTGATAATTTAGGCGAAAAGATAAAAGGAAAAGTTAACTCAAAATCTTTTTTTTCTCTGGAAGAGAAAATAGATGAATTTGCAAAGAAAAAGAGGATAGATACTCCAAAAGAAAAGCAAGCTTTAAAATATTTGATTGAACAGTTGCTCTCTCAAGGATTCACTTTCCAAGATGTAGCAGGAAAGCTGAATTGTCATCGTAGCCGTATTTATCGGCTGATGCATGGGCAATAATCACTATGCAACATTTTTGTTTGAACCTGTTTTGTTGCATAGGGATAAAAAGGGCTAAAATTGTGAAAGTTTTGTTGACATTTAGATAGTATATGTTATATATAAATTAATGCCAAAATGGATATAGCTGGTAGGCCAGAAATCATAGATATATTTTTTTTAATTCTTTTTTTGAGAATAGTTTACGTAGCTGCTTCAAGAGGAGTTTTAAGGGAAGCTTGTAAGCTTATTGGACTTATTAGCGCTTCTCTTTTTGCTTTTCATTTTTATCCTAATTTAGCTGAAATTGTTAGGAATAAAATTAGCTTCATAAATCCTAACTATTTGTATTCTGTTTCATTTTTTCTAATTTTTATAGTAATTAGAATAATATTTTCTTTGTTAAACTTAATTATCAGTTTATTTTTACCCAGGGCAGAAATTTCAGCTAAAAAAAGAACAGTATTGTTGGCTGCGGGAACCTTTAGGGGCCTCCTTTTGTTTAGTACAATATTTTTTTTCCTGAATTTAGTTTCGTTTAATCCAGACTATCTTAAAAATAGTTTTTCTTACAGTTTATCTAAACGAATTGCCCCTAGTTTTTATTTAATTTCGGCGAAGCTATTTAAAGGATTAGACAGAACCTTTACCATAAATGAAAAAGCAGAAGATTATCTAAATCAAAAACGGCCAAGCGGGCAAGGTTCTATAAAAATATAGTTGCTAAGGCACTTCGCTGAGTAATTCAGCTCAGTGCCATTAAAAATAAATGTATTCGCTAAATAATTACATTTTCAATGGGAGGAATCGTGAAACTTAATCAAATATATAAAAAGGTAGTTGAAAAAGGAATCAATTCAGATATACGCTCTAAGAGTGTTATCAAAGAAAGTTTGTCTGAACAAAAAGAAAAATTTAATAAGTTAGAAAAAACAAGAAAAGATTATTTTGATAAAGATACTTTATTTAATCCTTTTGCCGATACACGTATAGTTTATGGCAATCCAGATGATAAAATAAATGCAGCGATAGTTGGAATAGATATAGGAGCCGGGGAACTCCTTTTGGCGGATCGGTTAAACCAAAAAGGAGCCAATATTAATCTAGCTATTTCACATCATCCTCAAGGGTATGCCTTTGCAAAGTTTTATAATGTTATGGATTTACAAATTGATGGTCTCACAGACTATGGCATATCTTTAAGTTTCTCAGAAAAGACTCTTTTGCAGAGAAAGGGCGAGGTGTCAAGGAAAGTGCATTCGGCTAACTTTAACAGAGCCCATGATATTGCTAAATTTTTAAATTTAAACTTTTTTTGCATGCATACTCCTTGTGATAACTTGGCTTATCAATTTTTAAGAAAAAGGCTCAATAAAGAAAAACCTTCTAAGTTAAAAGATATAATGGACATACTTTATACAATCGGTGAGTATCAGGATGCGGCTAGTTATAATAATCCGCCTAAAATTGTAATCGGGAATGAAAAATCTAGATGTAAGAACATTCATCTTGAGTTTACCGGAGGTACCGAAGGCCCTGTCAGTATGTATAAAGAGTTATCGGCTCGAGGGATAGATACAGTTGTGGCTATGCATCAATCAGAAGCTCATTATAAAAAGTGCAAAGAAGCTAATATCAATGTGATATTTGCTTCTCATATTGCTTCTGATAATATTGGGGTCAACCTCATGTTGGATCATCTCCAAGCAGATAAAAAGTTTAAAGTCTATGAATTAGCAGGTTTTAAGCGCATCAAACGTAAAAAATAATAGATAGTCCAAAGTCCTACGTCCGAAGTCCTATGTCTTTCTGGCTTTGAACTTAGGACTAAATATGTATACGCTTTTTTGCGATAAGCAAAACATTCTCCGGCTATTACAAAGAGCGAAATGACAAAGCCAGCGGTCTTGCCGCTAGGCAGGTAATTTTTCTATGGTGTCATCCTGAGGAGCAAAGCGACGAAGGATCTCCGCAACGGTTTGAGATTCTTCGGCTTCGCCTCAGAATGACATCGAGCTTACG
>JAWOBO010000088.1:0-2806 GCA_046484225.1 Candidatus Omnitrophota bacterium
GCTTCAGGGAGCTTGAAAGAAGGCTTATCTAATACGCTTACCCTGCATAAACTGGGTTTAAATCAAATCTTAAGAAGAAGTTTTTCCACCACCAACTGCATAGAATCAATTATGGCCCAGGTTGAACAATATACCCAGCGGGTTGACCGCTGGAGAGGCAACACCCATATCCAGCGCTGGGTTGCTTCCGGATTGCTTGAGGTTGAACCCCGCTTAAAGAGAGTTTATGGCTGGAGGCACTTTGATTCTCTGAGATACAAAATAAAACAAGAGTTAGAACGAAAGAAAAAAGAAGAATCTGGAATTACCGAAGAAGAATTAATTCAGGTGGAAGGGTAAGATGAATACGGGGGCTTTTTCAATTTCAACTAAAAAATGCATTGACTCATTAAAGAAATTAGGTTTTGTAAACCGCATTAATATGGAACATAAAAAAGTAACCGTTGTTATTGTAACTAAAAATAGAAAAGAGGAGTTAGCGACTGCTATAAAATCGTGTTTGGCGCAAATTTATCCTATGGAGATATTAGTTTTAGATGATGGCTCAACAGATGGCAGTTTTGATTTAGTTAAAAGAGAATTTATCGGAGTAAGAGTAATAAGATTTAATGTTTCAGAAGGGTATATAAAGCGCAGAAATCAAGCTGCAAGATTAGCAAAGGGCGATATTTTATTTTCTTTGGATGACGATGCTATATTTTCTTCAAAACACATAGTTAAAGACATTATAGCTGAATTTAAGCACCCAAGAATTGGCGCGGTTTCTATCCCAGTGATTGATATAAACAAAAACAATAAATTAAGACAACCTTCTTTACCTGGTAAGAAAGATTGTATTATTGATAGCTATATTGGCACGGGGTACGCTATTAGAAAAGATCTGTTTATTCGACTGGGTGGTTATAGAGAATCTATTGTTCATCAAGGCGAAGAAAAAGACTTATGTATCAGAATATATGATGAAGGATATGTAGTTAAATTGGGATGCTCTGATCCAATCCACCACTTAGAAAGCATTACAAGGGACTCTAAAAAAATTTATATTTTGGGCAGGAGAAATGATATTTTATTTACATGGTGGAACATTCCCATGCCCTATTTTATTATTTATTTTATCGGAACAATATTTAAAAATCTAATTTTTATTTTTCAAAGCGGAAAATTAATTTGGGGAATAGAAGGTTTATTCCACGGGTGCAAAGCAATATGTGATAGATTTGGCGAGAGAGAGCCAGTTTCTGTTAAAACTTATTGTTTGTTCAAAAAGATGAAAAAAAAAGGGGTTTTATCTTTGGAAGAAGTGGTTGATGATATGTATAAAAAAGAAAATCTGATAATCTCACACGCTGGCAAACAGCATTCTTATAAAGTGGCATTATCTTTTAAAAAACTAGGAAGGTTGAGTAAATTTATTACCTCTGCCTATTATAAACCCGGGATATTTCCAGATAAAATATTTTCAAAAAATAAAATTTTTCATAAAAAATTAATGAAAAGAAATGAACCGGATTTACATAATAAAGTAAAACGATTTCCTTTTTTAGAAATACCAGAATTAGTTTTACGTAGTTTAATAGGAAATAAACGACTCACTTCTAAATTAGTATATTTTCGAGATGTATTATTTGATAAATTTGTAGCAAGAACTCAACTTAAAACTGGTAAAATATTTTGGGGCTTTCAAGGAAGCTGTTTAGAAAGTTTAAAAAAAGCAAAGAAAAAAGGGATGATTGCCGTTTGTGAATTTTCAACCGCACACATCACCGCAGCCTTGGATATTCTTGGTAAAGAAAGAGATAAATATCCTGAATGGGCCGATACAATAAGTAATGCTAGTTTTCCATATTGGTATATTGACCGATTAAAACAAGAACCCCTTGAAGCTAATTATTGCATAGCTGCAAGTAGCTTTACAAAGAAAACATTAGTTGAGGCAGGAATTCCCTCAAGCAAAATATTTATTTTACCCTTAGGGGTAGATCTTGAACAGTTTAAGTTTAAAGAAAGATCAAAAGAGATGCAATTTAATATTCTTTTTGTAGGTGGGGTCGGACAAAGAAAAGGCATAAAGTATTTACTAGATGCTTACGAAAAGATTAAAACAAATAATACTTCTTTAAAAATTGTAGGTCCTATAGTTGGATCAAGCAATCAATTATTTAAAAAGAAATATTTGTTTGATTATTTAGGAATATTAAAGCCAGTTGAAGTTTGTAGTATAATGCATCAATGTCATGTTTTAGTTTTGCCTTCATTGTTTGAAGGGTTTGGTTTAGTGGTACTTGAGGCTATGGCTACAGGAATACCGGTTATAGCAAGCGAAAACAGCATAGGCCCGGATATAATTGAAGAGGGGAAAGAAGGTTTTATTTTAAAACCGGAAGACGTAGAAGGATTGAGAAAGAAACTAGAATTTTTAAAAAATAATCGAAAAAAATTAATAAAAATGGGGGAAGCCGCAGCCAAAAAAGCAAAAAAATATTCATGGATAGAATATAGAAAAAGACTAAAAAGAATTTTAGAGCTTATTGAAAAAATTTAAAACATATTTTTTAATTTCCAAGTAAATAATGGAGGTATAAATCATTGTGACCAAAAATGGCAAAAATATTATTATTTTTGAATTTTTTGTTTTTGTCCTTATTGGCTTTGCAATTTCTATTATGTTTTCTCAAGGGGTAAAGTGGGAAAATATCCAGCTTGTTTCTGCTTTGATAGCCGCAGGGATTGCAGTGCCAGTTGTAATTGAAGCTAAGCAGAGAAAAATTTATCTAATTAATGCAAAAAGTGTTATTGTCTTGGGGTT
>JAWOBO010000081.1:0-22066 GCA_046484225.1 Candidatus Omnitrophota bacterium
AAGATACAAACTTACCCTTTACTTTTGAGGTTATCCCAAAGCTAGCCTTTCTGCCAAAAAAGGAAGAAACAGCGGCTTGTAGATAGACCGGAAAACTTATAAACCCGGCCAACTGGCCTTTAAAAAGATCTCCGATAGTATAATTTCTTTCTTTTAACACAAAATAAAACACACTTAAAGAAAGTGTAATATAGGGTAAAAAAACCAAAAAATAGACTTCCGGTTTGGCAAAAAAAGAAGGTACGTCAAACAAAAGATAAAAAATCGGAAAAAGCATTAGGCCAAAAAAAGCAAAACCGATTAAATAATAACTACTGGAAAGCAAATACTCCACCCATTGTTTAATCCTTAGGGAAAAGGGATGTAAGATCAAATTCTTTAACACCTTTTTAAAAACTGTAATTGTACCGTTGGCCCAGCGGTATTGCTGCTTAAAATAACCGGCTAAGTCTTCTGGCCCCATCCCAAAAGCATAGACATGGTTATAGTACAAAGACTTCCAGCCTTTTTGGTGAAATTTAAAAGAAGTGGCAAAATCTTCGGTAACTGTGCTTTCATCTAACCCCCCAACTTGGTCTAAGGCTTTTTTGCGAAAAATAATATTTGTTCCGCAACAAAACATCGCATCCTGACTGCTTTTTCCTTCACAAATATACTCATAAAATACCGCCTGTTGAAAAGCCGCCGCTTTAGCAATTTGTGAACCTTCCACATTACTATAAAATTGAGGCGTTTGTACAAAAGCAAGTTTTTGGTCGGACTCCATCAACGCCACTACCCGATTTAAAAACTCAGGTAATGGATTTTGGTCCGCATCAAAAACAACTAGATATTTAGAATTAATTGCCTTTAGGCAATCATTAATAATGCCGGCTTTTGCCCCGTGGCGATCTTTGCGCCGAAAAATCTTTAAATCTAGATCTTCTGCTAATTGATCCGCTTCTTTTTTATAGGTAGCCTGTGAACTATCATCAAGAAAATAAATATCTTTATTTTTATACTTTAAATTTCTGATACTGATAAAGGTTTCCTCCAAGACCTCTTTTGGTTCGTGGCGCGCGGCAACAAATATCGCAACCGATGGTTCATCAAACAAAGGTTTATTCGCTAGCTCTTGTAACTTTTCTTTTTCCCCACTAGTTTTATAAGCCCGATAGATGTTTAAGGTGTAACCTATGCCATGAAAAATTATAAATAACTCGGCAAGCAACAAACCTATAGCACTAAATCGATCCCAGCCGGTATAATCAGCATAACCAACTAAAACCGCCCTGGTTAGAACATAGACCATCACCGCAACCAAAGTAAACAAGATTAAAGAATCAATTAATTTTTTCTTATTCATTGTAATTTAAATTAAAAATAATATCTTAAACCAGCCGTGATTCTTTTTTCCTGATAAACATTGGAAGTTGTATCGGCAAAAGAACCACCAACATGGATATTCAGCCTCTTATTAATATCCCAATTAAATTCACTGATAAATTTATGAATTAAAATGTCTGTTGAATCAAGAGAAACTTCATACTTTAATTGATAGTAAAGCTGATCGGCCCCAAAAAATAATTCGTCATTATTTAAGTAATGGCGCCAACTCAATATTAACTTATTTGTGGAAAATCCCCGCGGCGTCCAATAATCAGAACTTTCTTCTCTAAACTCCTTAAAGAAAAATCTGTAGGTAAGGTAAAATTGTTTTGGCTCTTTGGAGAAAAAATAGGTAAAATCAATTCCCGGCTCAACTAAAAAATTTGCATCAAAATAATAGGCCAATCTACAGTCGAGGCCCATTTCAAAGTTAGGAGTTAAATTAAAATCAATTTTATTTTCAAAACTATGCCGGTAAGCATAATCTCTGGTTAACTGGCTATTATCGGTCAGTCTTTGGCGCTGATAATTAAAATTAAACGTTCCTCGGTCAAAAATACGCCGAGAAAACCCCGCCCCAAATAGATGAAATAATTCATCTAGGTGCTTGTAATAATTAACTAAGCCATAATAAGCAGTTAAATTCCAATCGGGGTTATGTCGATAATTAATTTCGAGCTGAGTTTTACTTTCAGAAATCGAAGAAAAATCAGAAAAACTTCTTTTAGCAAAATCAGAAGAAACCTTTAATTTTTTATTTTCACCGATAAAAAACGATGCTGCTTTTAGGAGTTGATGTTTTTTGATATCGGTAGTTCTGTCGGAGGAATCGGCTTCAAAAAATAGATAATCTAACCTTGTTTTAACATTTTTATAAGAAATTCTTGCTTTTTCTAAGCCCTCTTTTGCTCTGGAATGCAGTGGCTGGACTTTTAAAATATTTTCATATTGGCCAATAGCCTCCTCCCACAGATCCTGATAGGAATAAAGCTGGCTTAAATCAAAGGCAGCTTCAACGTTGGCTGGCTCTTTAATTAAAAGTTGTTGATACTTACTGATTGCATTTTTAACTTCTCCCTGCCAATAAGACTGTTTTGCCTCCATCTCCAGCCTAATCGCTGAATCTTTTTCTTTATCCAGTAAATCTCTATATTCCGTTAAAGCTTTTTGGTAATTCTTACTCCAGCCTAATACACGAGCTTTCTCTCGCTTAATTCCTTTATCATACTCATCGGCAAGTAATTGGTCGTATAATTTAATTGATTTTCGGTATTGCTTATCCCAACTTAAAGCTGCAGCTAGACCTTTTTTTGCTTTGCGGTTATCTGTTTTGGCTAAAATTTGTTGATACTGAAAAATAGCTTTTTTATAATTTTTGCTGTAAGCATAAGCCCTTGCAAGAAATTCTCTAGTTTCTAAATCATCGGGGTAATCCTTTAATACCTCGGCAAAAATATCCCGAGCTAGCCTTGGCTTCCCCGAATACAAAAATGCTTTGCCATATAATAACCTTGCATCCTTAGTCCCTTTTATTTTTCCGATCTTTTCAATTACAGCAATCGCTTCTTGATGCCGGTTTTGGCCAATTAATAGTTGAGCTAGGCCTAGATAAGCCTCTTTTTTCCGCGGGTCTTTTTTAATTATTTTTCGATACAGATTTTCTGATTTTTTTAACTCTTTGGCCCAATTTAAAACTTCCGCTAATTTTATTTTTAAATTTATATCTTCAGGATTTTGATCAACTAACTGCTGATAAAGCTGAATTGCTTTTTGATTCTGCTCGCTTGATACATAAGCTTGGGCCAGGAGCTGGCTTACTTCTTCTTTTTTGATATCCGCTGGTAACTCTTTTTCTTCCCCAACTAAATTTTCTAAAATTTTTGCTGCCTTTTCACTTTTTTGATTATACTGAAAAATTTTAGCTAAAAGAAATTTCGCTCGTAAGCTATCCGGGTTTTCGGATAATACCTGATTAATTATATTTTCTGCTTTATTGAATTGTTGATCCCAAAGGTAGGCTTTGGCCAGGCGCATTTTTAAATTTTCTTTGCCCGCCTCACCGGATAAGTCTTTTATTATCGAGATAACTTTTTTATGATTATCCAATTGCGTATGGGCTTCAGCTAAAGCTAATTTAAGTTGATTATCTTCAGGATTGTTATCGGATAATTTCTTAAACAAGGGCAGAGCTTCCCGGGCATCTTTAGCCCAAAGATAGGAGTAAGCAAGTTCGCGGGCAGCCTTTGGCTGAGAAGGTTCTATTTCAAGGGATCTCTGGTAATAAGGTATTGCTAAATCATAATTACCTTTTAAAAAAAATCGATGCCCTTGATAATAATTAATTTCTGCCTGCTGAGTATAATGATAAAAAAAAGAAGTTAGGGCCGCAATTATAATTAAACTAAATGAAATATTTATTATTTTCTTCATTGGATAAAGCCAAATACCTTTAAATTTAAAGGTATTATAACAAATATATCAACTTAAAAAACAAAAAATTAAGAAATGAAAAAGAAGGTAGGTTTTTATATAATATTATTTCTTGGATTCTTTTTCTTTTTGTTTTTCTTCGATGATGCTTTCGGCTATTTGGAAAGGAACTTGGACATATTTTTCAAAATGCATTGAATAGTTTGCCCGCCCACTGCTTAATGAGCGTAAAGCGCTGGCATAGCCAAACATCTCAGCTAAAGGAGCTTCGGCTGAAATTAACTGTTGTTTTCCTTTTGAATCTATGTTAATAACTTTACCGCGACGAGAACAAATGTCACCAACAACTCCGCCTACATAATCTTCTGGAGTTGTAATTTCAATTGACATGGAAGGTTCCAGCAAAACTGGCTCACATCTATTAAAAGCTTTCTTAAAACACTCGCCGCCCGCCATCTTAAAAGCAAACTCTGATGAATCTACATCGTGAAAAGATCCATCGACTAAATTTACCTTAACGTCAACAACTGGAAAACCTGCATAAATACCTTTTTTCATTATTTCAATAACACCTTTTTCAACAGCCGGAATATACTCACGCGGAATAGCTCCTCCCTTGATGCTATTGATAAAATCAAAGCCTTCCGATGGTTTAGCCGGTGATAATTCTAAAACAACATGGCCGTATTGGCCACGGCCGCCGGTTTGTTTTGCATATTTAAAATCTTCTTTTGTACTTCCTCGAATAGTTTCGCGGTAAGCAACTTTAGGGGCTCCAACCTTAGCTGAAACACCAAACTCACGTTTTAATCTATCAACGATAACATCAAGATGCAACTCCCCCATTCCAGAAATAATTGTTTCATCCGTTTCAGTATTAGTTTTAACTGTAAACGTAGGATCTTCTTCGGCCAAGCGGCTTAACCCTTTTGAAATTTTATCTTGATCTGCCCTACTTTCTGGCCTAATGCTTATTGCCATAACCGGAGCAGGAAACTCCATCGCCTCAAGCAACACCTGATTATCAACCGAGGTTAAGGTATCCCCTGTTGTAGTGTTATCAAGCCCTACCGCAGCAGCAATATCTCCAGCATATATATCTGGCCTACTTTCCCGTTGATTTGCATGCATCTGTAAAATTCGTCCCACTCTTTCTTTTTTTCCTTTAGTTACATTTTGGATATAAGATCCTGCTTCAATCCGGCCTGAATAGGCTCTAAAATAAATAAGCTTCCCCATATGAGGATCAGCCTGAACTTTAAACGCTAAAGCTGAAAAAGGCGCATCGTCTCTGGGTTCCCTCTTTATTATTTTTTCCGGATCATCTGGATCTGTTCCTTCAGCTGGTGGTAAATCCAAAGGAGAAGGAAGATAAAGGTTTATTGCATCAAGAAGACGCTGAACCCCTTTATTTTTAAACGCAGAACCACACATTGCCGGAACAATTTTATTAGCTATCACTCCCTTTCTTATGGCTCTAACTAACTCTTCTTTTGCGATAGAATCCTCAGATTCAAGATATTTTTCCATCAAAGAATCATCCAACTCAACCGCTTTTTCAACCATTATATGGTGATATTTTTTAGCCTTATCTTGATAATCTGAGGGTATATCTTCGGTATGAAAGTTTTTACCCAAGGAATCACCATCGTAGATATAGGCTTTCATATCAATTAAATCGATTATTCCCCGGAAATTATCTTCAGCTCCAATAGGAACCTGTAAAGGAATAACGTTTGCTCCTAATTCTTCTTCGATATCCTTGATTACCTCAAAAAAGTTTGCCCCAGCTCTATCCATTTTATTAACAAAGGCAATTTTGGGCACTTCATATTTATCAGACTGATGCCAGACTTTTTCTGCCTGAGGTTCAACTCCACCTACCGCACAAAACACAGCAATTGAACCATCTAAAACTCTCAATGAACGCTCAACCTCAACAGTAAAATCTACGTGGCCAGGTGTATCAATTATATTTATCCGATGATCAAGCCAGCTACAAGTAGTTGCAGCTGAAGTTATGGTTATACCTCGTTCTTGCTCTTGTTTCATCCAATCCATTACCGCAGCCCCGTCATGGACTTCGCCCATCTTATGAGAGCGGCCACTATAAAAAAGAATGCGTTCGGTAAGGGTGGTTTTACCGGCATCAATATGAGCCATAATTCCAATATTGCGTACTTTTTCTAAGCTAATCCTTCTTGCCATTTTATCTTCCTCTCTTTTACAAATTATTATTTATTATCAAAACAAAACCGGAAGGTAGATAACGAACTCTTATTGTAATAAATAAAAAAAAAATTGCAAGCTTTTTTTATCCAACAAGACTTTTAATCTTAGTTAAAAGCAAGCTTAAGTCAAAAGGCTTTATAAAATACTCATCGGCTCCTGCCTCAACGGCTTTTTCCCGGTCTTGCTGCTGATCAAGGGCAGAAAGCACAATTACCGGTAAATCTTTAAAATCATCATCAAATTTAAGCATTCGGCAAACTTCAAACCCATCAACATTGGGCATCATCAAATCTAAAATCAATAAATCCGGCTTATCACTCTTAGTCTTATCTATTGCCTCTTGGCCATCTTTGGCAGAAATTACATCATACCCATTGACCTCCAGGCGCATTGAAACAAGTTCGACAAAATCTGGTTCATCATCGGCGATAAGTATTTTTTTGTTGGCAGCCATACTCTCTCCTTTTTACTGATTAAATTTATTCTTTTCTTCTTTTATAAACCGAAATGCTTCCATGTTTTCTGAAGCAACTGCTAACAGCTTATTCCTAATTGCTTTATCTTGTAATCCATTTAACAAATCAGTGTAGATATTAATAGAATCTTTATAAATATCAGCTAATTGATCAAAATAAGTTAAGTAATCTTGGTTAGTAAACATTTTTTTCCGATTCGGTTAATTCTTCTTTAATGCTTTTAATTAATTGAATATGTTTTTTTTGCATAGCTACTCTGCTCTTTAAAAATCCTAAAGTCTTATCTCTTTCTTCTTTGGGCAGTTGACTAAAGTCTAGAGATGCCGAAAGGTGCTTATCCAACAAAGGAATCAGCCTGCTTTCTAGCTCTTGCAATTGATCTAATTTCTTTAATAATTTATCTTTTCTAATCATTGCACAATAACCATATCACAAAAAGAATAAAGCTCAAAGTTTTTATTACTTATTTTTTGATACCTGTTTAATCGCCTGATTGATAGTATCTTTTTCTTTTTTGCCTAATTGAGAAAATTCAATCCCCACCTTATATATTGCACCCTCTTTTTCAACCCTTTCCCTTATCTTTTCTACCCAAGCCACTCTGCCTTCAACAATGACTCCTTTTTTCCTCTGAGGGACTTCTAGTTCCGCTTTAATTTTATCCCTTTTTTTTATTTTCTTACTACTTTGGAAACAAATACCACCTTTTGAAATATCAATAGTTTGTCCGGGAAGCTTACCATCCGAAGGTAAAACAATATTACAAATTGCCTGATATCGATACCTCTTCAAACGTCGAGTTTCTACCCCGGTAAATATCTTTCGCAAATTGAAATAAGAAGTGAGTTGCTTGCTGTCAATACCGCACTTCTCTTGTGGATAATCCATGCTGCCTAAATTGATAAAAACATTATCCTTTTTACCCTTTGTTAAAAATTCCTTTAACCTTTTATTCAATGTTTTGCAAAAACTAATTAATTTTTCTTTATTTTTTCCCGCAGAAATAATGCTTATTGTTCTTTTTTTGTAATCTGCTCCGGCTATCTCTATCTCTACTTTATCTTTACTCTTGCAACTCTTAACTACTTCTTCAATTTTATTTTTAACTTTGACAAAAAAATCTTTTTTTACAAAATCTTTTCCGGAAACCCCCCGTTTTGATTTAATTAGTATCACCTCAATAAGATAGACAAATAAATCTTTAGCTAAAGCATTATTGATTGTATTAATTATCTCGTTATTAGTTAGCTGGAATCTATAAACGAGAGGGAGAATAAAATAAAATTTACTTCCGACCCCTACCCTCGACTCTGCCCAAACTTTACCCTTATGTTTGTCTACAATGTCTTTGACTAAGGCTAAGCCTAAACCGACCCCTTCTTTATTGCTTCTGCTTAAGCCAGAAATTTGAGTGAATTTTCCAAATATCTTATCTAATTTATTTTTTGGAATTCCGAATCCGGTATCTAAAACACCCACTCTAACTTGATCTTTAAAGTGTTTTAACTCTATTTTAATTTTACCTTTCTCTTCTGTAAATTTAATTGCATTATCTACTAAGTTGGAGACAATTTGGGTAATTCGTTCCGGGTCGCAAAATAAGTTAACTTCCTGCTGGCAAAAATCATATTCAATGTTTATTCCTTGTTTACCGGCAATCTCTTGAAAAGAATCCCCGATATCCTCCAGTAGACTTTTTAAATTTACTAAGGCATAATTTAGCTGTAAAACTCCTCTTTCCATCCGAGATACATCTAACAACTTATTTATCATGTGGCTGAGACGATTGATGCTGTTTTTTGCCTTCACAGTTATATTTTTTTGTCTTTCATTTAATTTACCCACCAGTTCATCCAGTAAAATCATCACTACTTGGTTAATTATCGCTAAAGGAGTCCTTAATTCATGGGAGACAATAGATATAAATTCTAATTTCATTTTATTAATTTCTTTTAGGGCATTAATTTTTTTTTGCATTTCTTTTTTATCTTCCTCTAATTGCTCCAGCCGCCTGCGTCTAGTTATATCTCTAGTAATCCCAATTAAACCAATAACTTTGCCTTTTTCATCAAAGCGAGGAATCTTTGTGGTAGAGACATAATTGTCTTCTCCATCCGGCCGGGTCGCTCTTTCAATTTTATCAATAATCGGCTTTTTATTTTCTATCACCCAGGAATCATCTTTTTGCATTATTTTAGCTCGCTTTTTTGGAAAAATATCAAAATCAGTTTTGCCAATAACCTCATCCGGTGTTATCCCCAATCCCCGTGCATAAGCTTTATTCACTAAAACTATCTTTCCTTCTCTATCTTTAAAATAAATCACGTCGGTAGCATTATCCATTAATTCCGTAAAGAGACGGATTAAGTCTTCTTTTCGGCTTCCTTGGACTAGCTTTTTTTCCTTATTTCGATATTCTTTATTTTTCATTATTTATTTTAGGTAATTTTCGCTAAAGCTCTTAAATCTCGCGGCAAAATTATATTAAATTCTGTTTCTTTGTTTGGGATGCTTTTTACAGTTATATGGCCTTTGTGTAAATCAATAATATCTTTAACTAAAGCAAGGCCAAGGCCGGTTCCTTCAATTTTTGAATCATTTTTAATTCGTTCATATTTGACAAATATTTGGTTGAGTTTATCTTCCGGTATCCCCGGGCCAGTATTTATTATGGCAAGCTTGATTGTGTCTTGATCCGAGGAGAGGACAACATCAATCCTGCCTTTTGCGTCAGCATATTTTACAGCATTTGATAAAAGATTCATGACAGCTCGGGATAGTTTTTCTTCATCGCCCCAAACTTTCGGGTCTGTAGCTAAAACCCGGCAAGTAACCTTTTGATTATTTTTTTGAGCTAAAGTATTAATTTCTTTAACTTCATTCTTTATTAATTGATCAAAGTCAATTAACTCTCGTTTTAGGCTTGCAATAACTACTTTTGTCTTTGCTAATTGAAGCATTTGATTGATAAAATTTGATGCTCTATCTAAAGCTTTAATGCAAACAGTTGCGACACGACTTTGAGTATTATTTAAAATACCTCCTATTCCATCAATCATGTTTTGCAGGCCAGTTTTAGCAACCGTCAAAGGAGTCTTTACATCGTGAGAGAAACCAGAGATCAACTCTAATTTCTCTTGATCAGCCAGTTTTCTTTCTTTAAAATAAGAAAACAATTTATCAACCATGTTCCGAACTAAATTATAAGCAACAAAAAAGCCTAAAATCGAAATAAAAATTGCAATTCCCATAATCAACCCATTGGTGCCTAAAAAAAGATTGAAAAGATAATTTTTCCCGAGCAATAAATAAAGAAAAACTAAAAGCGGGATTATAGCCATGAGTGCAAAGCAAATTTTAATCTTCTGCAATGGGTTGTCTTTTAGCTCAGAAATTACAACTTTATAATCATTTTTATCATTTTTTTTCTTCTTTTTCTGATTCATTATCACCCCTACGCTTCAATAATTTTAAATCAGTTATTTTTTCTCGCAATTGAATCAACTGCTGCCCGCAAAGCTTTTTCTACATCTGTATATTCGCTCCATTTAGGAATAAAAGCAGTCACCTTCAACTTGTCCGCAACCTGCATTGACTTTTCATTCGGATAAGCAGTAAACATGATCACCGGAATTTCTTTATTGATCTTTCTTATTTTTTTTAAAGTTTTAATCCCATCCCAGCCCGGCATCATGTAGTCTAAGATAATTAAATCCATTTTGTTTTCTTTAACAATGTTAAACGCCTCTTTCCCATTCTCCGCGGTTGTAACATGGATTACAGAATCCCAAGATAAAATCCTTACTTTCATTATCTCACGAAAATCTTTTTCATCATCGACCAATAAAACTTTTAATTTTTTCATAAAAAACCCTTCCCAGTTCAATTTATTTATTTTTGAGTAAAAAATCTTCCCCGGCGAGCAGCTGCCCTATCTATAATAAGATGTTCGTCAGGAGTAAGCCTTAAAGCTTCATGGATTGAACGATCAAAGGTGTAAAGCTCAACGTGCTTTCCATAACGTTCCTTGACTTCTTTGATGACATCAATAAAATCGGAATCCCCTGAAACTAAAGCCGCTACGTCATATTGATCTAGGACCGCCTTAGCAAACATATCTAAGGCAATCTTGACATCTAGACCTTTTTGAACCCAACCCTGATTGACTCTTACTAGCCGGCCCAATTTTATCTCAAAATAAGGAATCGATAATTTAAGGTTCTTTAGGTAATCATGTTGTTCATGATAGGTTTTTTCATTTTCACCTTTGTTAAACTCGGCTGAATAATAATAGCAGCGAATAAGACGCCGATTATCAGCAATCCAACTGATTATATTTTGCCAGTTGATGCTTTTTCTCCCAATTGACTTTTTTCGCTGCATCTCTCTCATCTTCTGAACCACATATTCAGCATCTAAAAAAATCATAATTCTTTGCATAAATCCTCCTTTTAAAAAATTGTTTCCTTATATAGCTTTAAATCGGAATCACTGTGAAGAATAAAATTTAGCTTTTTTACATTAGTTAATTTCGGAGCGACTTCTTCAATAACCTGTTTAACTATCTCTGCAGCTTCCTCAGGCGGATAACCAAAAGCTCCGGTTGAAATCGCCGGGAAACCAATTGACTCTATTTTATTTTGCTCAGCCAGATAAAGAGAATTTCTGTAACAATCCGCAAGCAGCCTGTCCTCTGGCTTGTCTTTTCCGTATACAGGCCCTAGGCAATGGATTACAAACTTATTAGGTAGTTGATAGGCCCCAGTTATAACAGCTTGGCCTGGTTTTATCGGACCCAACTGCGCAGACTCTTTTTCTAAAGCAGGACCGGCCTTGCGATGAATTGCTCCCGCTACTCCTCCTCCTCTAACTAAATCAGCATTGGCAGCATTTACAACTGCATCTAAGTCAGGTTGTTTAGAAATGTCTCCTTTTATGCATTCAACCGTTATATCTGATATTTTTTTTCTCATAGATTCCCTCTAACAAATAGATTAAGGTTTAGGTTGAGGCTTTGATTCCTTTTTTAGTGACTCCCAGACAAAGATAATAAATTTACCTAAAAGCCAAACAAAAAAGATAATTACCCCTAAAGCCACAAATATCCTTAAGGTAAACCCTAAAATTAATAAAAAGGGATAAAGTAAAATTCCTAATCCAGACAAAACTAAAACACCTAAAATAAAAGTTAGGCCTACCAAAAACTCTTTCATCTTATCTCCTTTGTAGTTTCGCTAAAAGTCTCAATATTTCTAAATAAAGCCAGATTAAAGTAACTATCAACCCAAAAGCTCCGTACCACTCCATATATTTTGGCGCGCCAGATTCTGATCCTTTTTCTATAAAATCAAAATCTAGGACTAAATTTAAAGATGCAATCACAACCACAAATAGACTAAATCCTATTCCCAATAAACCTGATTCATGAATAAAAGAAATTCTTGTTCCAAAAAAACTCATAACTATATTTATAAAATACAAAAGAGCAATTCCTCCGGTTGCAGCAACTACCCCTAATCTAAAATTCTTAGTGACTTTAATCATTTTTGACTTGTAGGCTAGAAGCAAACAAAAAAGAACTCCAAAAGTTAACCCAACCGCCTGAACTACAATTCCTGGATATTGTTTTTCAAAGATTGCAGAAATCGCTCCTAAAAATACACCTTCAACCAGGGCATATATTGGTGCGGTAAGCGGAGACCATTCTTTTTTAAAAATAGTAACCATCGCCACAATAAAACCAATAATTACTGCTGGCAACATAAAAGGGATAAATTGAGCTGGATTTTGCCAAACCCACCAAGAGCTTAAAAAAGTTAAACCGAGAAGGATAAATGTTTTGTTAACTGTCCCCTGCAAACTCATCGCTCCCGCACCACTTTGAGAAAGTTGAGAAAAACTATTACCCTTTAAGGCAGGGTTTCCTGAACGAATCATTCCTTCTTACCCCGCAATTTACTAACTATTTTATTCAATAAATTTCCTTTCCCTTCTATTCCCTTTTTAATTTCAGTTAGCTTATCTTTTGTAGCAACTTCTCCTTCTTTAATGAGAGATTTAATTTTTGAAAATCGAGCCCAACTATACCCTCCTACATCAGGCCTAATTATAACATCAGCTGATTTCATTTTAAGTTTACCAATTTCTTTTTCTTTGATCATCTCAGTTCGAAATAAAATATCATGCCCGTGCTTAAATTCTGCCGGTTTTATATCAAGACTAGCGTCAACTGCTATAGTAACATCTGCCCCAAGTTTTTGCGCTACTTCAACCGGCACCATATTAATTATACCACCATCAACTAATAACTTGTTCTCCTGTTTTACCGGAGGAAAAACCCCTGGTATAGAGATACTGGCAAAAATTGCATCACACAACAGCCCTTTTGTAAAAAGCGTTTCTTTTCCCCAATTAATATCAATCGCAGTGCAAGCGAATTTTATCTTTGTCTCAGAAAACTTTTTGGCATCTATTAATCTGTTGATTATCTGTTTAATCTTTATACCATCAGTTATCGAACCGTTTATTGCCCGTAAGTTCCAAAGAACAAGATTAGATACAAAAGTAGTCAGTCTTTGAAAGATAATTTCTTTTTCCTCTTCTTCGCGTGGAGCCGCTAAAGACTCCAACTTACTTAAATCTTTACTCTCAACTAACTTTAATACCTTTTTTTCTAGGGCTCCTGCATCAGCAAAAAGAGCATAAGCCCCACCAATTACAGCTCCCATACTAGCCCCAACAATAATATCAGGAACAATACCAGCCTTCTCAAGTTGTTTAATCACTCCTATATGAGCAAGGCCTCTGGCACCTCCCCCGCCTAAAACTAAACCAATTTTTTTCTTTGTTCTCATAAAACTCCTTATCTGTTTATACTATTTTTATACAAAAACAATATAAATCAACCTTTTTTTTAATATATTTAAATGATGGTGGATTGTAACTCTTATTGCGAAAATCTTCAATTCAAAACTCTCCATCTGTTTTTTGTTAGGAGGGGACGTTTCCCTCTGTTATAAGTTACTGCGGATAAAGAAGTTATAAAGCAGTGTTTTCCGGAAATAAGCGGAAAATGCCACTTTATAACCCATTGGCTAACAAAAGGTTATAAACGAGGGAAACGTCCCCTTAATTCGGGCTCAGGATGACACCAGAGAGAGATTGCAACTTTCTAGATAATTAAGGGCTTTATTTTTTTGTTTAATTGTTATAATATATTAGTATGTTGAGAAAAATTACAGTTATAGCTATAGTTTTTTGCTTTTTTTTGGGAGTTAATTTCAGCCTCAGCCAGAACCATTCTAAAAAAGAAGCTCTATTCTGGAAAAAGTTAGAAAACAATAAAGTTCAATGCCGGCTTTGCCCTAAAAAGTGTATACTTTCACCAGGAGAAAGAGGTTTCTGCCGAGCCAGAAAAAACATTGAAGGAAAACTTTACTCTCTTACCTACGGCAAGCCAGTTGCCCTGCATGTTGACCCAATCGAAAAAAAGCCACTTTACCATGTATATCCAGCAACCAAATCATTTTCTCTAGCAACTGCCGGATGTAACCTCCGCTGTAAATTTTGTCAAAACTGGGAGATATCACAGCTCGATCCCAATAAGGTAGATGTTCGCTACTTTTCCCCTAAAGAAATTGTAAATTCAGCCCAAGAAAACAACTGCCCTACCATTGCTTTTACCTATACCGAGCCAACTATATTCTACGAATACATGATTGACATCGCAAAAGAAGCAGCCAAAGAAGACATTGAATCTGTTATGCACTCAGCCGGACAAATCAAAGAAAAGCCTTTACGTAAACTTGCAAAACACCTAACAGCTGCAAATATTGATCTAAAGGCTTTTAATCAAGATTTTTACCGTTCTTATACTCAAGGTGATCTAGAAACAGTATTAAATAGTTTAAAAATTCTAAAACAAGAGGGTGTTTGGGTTGAAATTACTAATTTACTTATCCCGGGAGCAAATGACGGCGAAAAAGATTTACGCAAACTTTGCCGTTGGGTTGTCAAAAATTTAGGACCAAATACACCTATCCACTTTTCCCGTTTTTATCCAATGTATAAACTAACCAATCTTTCCCCTACTCCTTTATCTAGCTTAATGAGAGCAGAAAGAATAGCTAAAGAAGAAGGCCTACATTTTATCTATATCGGAAATGTTCCCAAACAAGTTGGAGAAAATAGTTACTGCCCAAACTGTAAAAAGCTGTTAATCAAACGTACCGGATACCATATCTTAGAAAATAAAATAGAAAAAGGAAGATGCCCTTACTGCCAAGAAAAAATTCCTGGCATTTGGAATCAATAAAAGTTTCTGATACAAAATAACAGTAAAAGACAAGTTACTAAAATTAACGCAGTCCAAACTCCTAAAAAAGGGATAAAAAAGACTGATACCAGTAAAGTCCCGAAAAAAGAACCGCTTAAATCTGCAGCATACAAGGAAACAGGAATAGTTTTTCTTATCTGATAATCCCTAGTCAAATAAAAAGAAATTAGAGGATAGGCCGCGCCGGTCAAGGCCCCGGAAAGAAAAGAATAAAAATACAAAAATAAGGTTAATTGATAAAACTGACTATAAAAACTTTTTCCTGTCCATAAAATCAAAGTAGACAAAGCCCAAAATCCAAAATAAAAGCTAAGATCTAACTTTTTTAGGCCAAACTTAGTTAAAATCCTATTTACAAAAAAAGTTCCTCCCGCCAGTCCCAGCATAAACAATCCAGTTAAAACACCCATCATTTCAAACAAGGCACCACAATTAACTTGAAAGATAATAAAAATAAAAGCAGTTATGGCGATTGAGCTGAAACCAACCGTAAAGATGGAAATAAGATAATTTGTCCTTTTGCTCTTTAAGCTAAATAAAACCAAAAATAGTCCAAATAAAACAAAAAATAAAATCGTATAATTCTTTATCGGTTTAATATCTATAAAAATTTCTGGATAGAACTTTGCCTGCTGTAAAAATAAATAATAAAAAAAACCTAAAGGATGATAGTCTTTATTTATACCAACTGTTCGGTCGATATTCTTTTTGATATAATCACGCCTATTTTTTGCTAAATAATCTCTTAGATGATAAACAGTTAAATAATCTGTATTAATCTTGTTCTGAGAAAAATTATTAAAAATAAACTGGGGAGAAAGGCCATAATTAGAAGCAATAACAATCATTGAATCCGATGGCACCAACAACTTGTTCTTAAAAGCTTTATCTAAAGTGTTTAAAATGCATGAGTTAAATTTTAAAATATGAGGACTTAGAATGTCTCGCTTCGAAGGAAAGGAAAAAGAAAAAATTCCGCCAGCCTTTAACCTTGTGTTAATTAATTTAAAAAATTCATAAGTAAAAAAACGGTTTAAAGAAAGAGAAGCTGGGGCAGGCTTATTAAGAATTATACAGTCATATTTTTTTAGATTAGTTTTAAGATAGTTTCTGGGGTCAGCAACAATGAAGTTTATCTTTTCTTTTTCAGCCGCGCTAGCTCTTTTTTGCACCAACGAAACGGTGGTTTTATCCAAGCTTAGGTAATCTAAGCTTTCAATCTTATATTTTAGAATCTCTGACAACTGATAAGAAAAAGAAGAACCAATATATAATATATCTTTTGGCTTCTCTAACGCAGATAGGGTAGTGTGGATGAATTTTTCATCCCAAAATAAATCCTCAGATGAACTAACCAAAGAACCATTTACATAAAAAGAATTAACTCTATTTTTTTGAGTTTTAATAATCGGCCCATAAGGAGTCCCCTCATAAAACTTAATTTTAGCCCCTTCAAACTCTAATCCAATTAACTTTTCAAAACTTTGAACTGAAAAAAATGTTAAAATTACTATAAAAAAAGCAAAAATTATCTTTTTCTTTGGCCTTGCCGAAATAAAAAAATAGAAGATGAAAGGTAAGGCTGAAAAAATAAATGGATTACGATAACTGGCTAAAAAAAAGGTAAAAATAAGACCACCGACAAAAAAGCCTAAAGCTTCCCAACCAAAAAATTTAGCAAAAGTAGAAGAAGAATAGGCGTTTTGATCAAGGTAGTTTCGACAAAATAAGCAAAAAGAATATCCGACCAAAAACCCCATGGCACCAAAAAAAACAAGCGCACAAACTGTAATAAAACCAAAACTAGCTACCTCATAATAACTCAGCCCAACTATTTTTTTTACTAAATGGATTAAACCAATAACTAAAGAGAAGGCCAACGAATATAGAAGAGGCAGGTAGCTTATTCTCGAAAGCCTTTTTTTTCGGCCGGCTAAACTGCCCAAAGAACAGAAAATAATCCATATCCCTATTGCTACAACTAGAGAAAGTTCATTTTTAGCAATAGAAAAAGTAAACTCTCGCAATAATACTAATTGATAGATAGAAGCCGTTATACCTAAAACTATAAAAATCGCCATAGACAATATGGTTACATCTCGCTTATAATAGATTAATGGCTCATAATCTCTACTATTTATTTGTTAGCGGAATTGTTTTGGGTTCAGGGCCGTGCTTAGCTTTTTGCGCTCCACTTCTTGCCAGTTATTTTGCCGCTTTTAAAAAAGGTTTTCAAAAATCTTTAATCTCCTATCTGATTTTTTCAGCCAGTAAAATCATAAGCTACATTATTTTAGCTTTAATTTGGACAAAAGTCGTGAATTTATTTTCTGACTATTTACTAAAAGAATATTCCTCTTTTGTTTATAATTTTTTAGCTGTTTTTATTATTTTAGTTGGGATAACCACTCTTTTCTACAAAAAAAATAATCCTAATTGGCTTTGCTGCCACGTTCATAAAGGAAATATCAGAAACGTAGGTGTCATCGGATTTTTAATTGGGTTTGCACCTTGTTTGCCGCTGATTGGAATTTTAAATTATATTGCAATTATTTCATCAAATCTAATTGACGCCGGCATTTTTGCGCTTGCGTTTGGTTTAGGCACAGTCATATCACCACTTATACTTATCGTTGTGTTTTCGGCAAAACTTTCCCAAATTTTTTCAAAAAGCAAAAAAGGCGAAACGATTATAAGAATAATTTGCGGTCTAATTTTGATTTCTCTGGGATTGCTGATTATTCTTTAAATACTTCTGCGCTAAAGATAAAAATATCACAATCCCCCGTCTTCCAGCAAGTTGACTCAAGGCCAGCTTTATGAGCACAAAGATTATTCATAAATTCTTCCTTGCTCCAGCCAGTCTCATCTGCGACTTGAGGTAAAAATACTCCGGACTGAAAACCTTTTTTAACTAATACGCCATGTTTGCCTAGAACGATTTTATCGGGATTATCAATTTTTTCTAAAGGGGATAAAACTGAAATCTCTACATTGATATCATCTAATTCCGATTCAGTCACCGGAGGAAACCTGGGATCTTGAGTTGAAGCTGCAATTGCCATATCTCTTGCGCCCAAATAAAGAGGACTTTTGGCCACAATATTACCGATACAACCACGTAGCTTACCATTTTTGTGTAAAGTAACAAACACCCCCCACTCTTTTTTCAGCTTACTATCTTTAACTTCCGGCTGATACTTTTTGTCTTCTTTAATATGTTGATCCAAGGTTTTACGAACAATTTGAATAAGTTTATTTTTTTGATCTTTAGTTAAAAGTTTTTCCATATTACTCATCTCCTTTTTTTCATTATCTTTTACAAACGCTGCACTTAGATAACCCACTGCCTTTTTACCTTCTCCGGTAATTTTAGCGGAATTAGAACGAGCTAAAACAGTTGCCTTCTCCGCTCCTAACTTTTTTGAAGCAATCATAGTTGCAGCTACAGCAGCAGTTCCACACATTTTATTTTTTCGGCTGCATTGCTTATACAGTTTCTCGGGATTAAACTCTTCTATTAGCTGAGAAGTTTTTTTATCAACTGCTTCAACTTGTCCAGGCGATAAATAATGGCAGAGGTCTGTACTAGCAATTAAAACAAAATTATCTTCTTTCTTTAAACCCTGATATAAAGCTTTACCTAATATTTGAGAATTTTCCCAGCTTTGATTGCCAATTGCAATTAAGGTGACCTCAGGATTGCCTAAAACCACCTGAACAAAAGGGACTATCATCTCTACTGAATTTTCTTTATAAAATGGGCCGGAATCATATTTTATTTTTGTGTGAAAATCAACCAACTTATCAGATATAGTTTTGTCTATAGTTAAGGCTCCTAGCGGAGTTTTGTAACCAGATTTTTCTAAAATTGCTATTTTGTCATAATTTAGCCGGTGAGAAAATCCTACCACTATAACTTTATTAATTTTTTTATTAGCTAACGCTTTGAAACCAAAAGCAGCAATCTTTCCTGAATAGTTGATGCCAGCATGAGGAGAAATAATTCCCACAATTTCTCCCGCAGGAATATCGACATCAACTTGACTAAGATAATCTTCAATCAGAAAACTTATCTGTTTTGGATCATTAGGGTACCAAGATCCTGCTAAATCTGCCTGTTTAAAATCTTTAGCAAAAAGACCTAAGCTAATACTCAATATAAAAAACGTTAATAAAATCTTTAGCTTGCTCATTTTAAAAAAATAAAGATTCGCCAACAGCTATATCAGCCGGAACAATATATTTTATCCATAAACTAACATCCTCATCTTCTCCCGCCCGGGGGATACGCATGCCTTTTTTTTCTATTTTTATCACTGCACATCTTTTCCCCTTGTAAGTTTTACCTACATCACCTTCTAGAATATTTCCGGACTCTACTTTACCAGTCACAAGAATTGCTGAACCACCTATGTTTTTAAAATTATCAATAGTTAATTCACCTGACATGAAAACCTCCTTATCGTTTTGTTGAAAATTTAACTATTTTTGCAATTAAATCTTTGTATTGAATTCCATCTTTTCTAGCAGATTCTGCCAATTCATCATCAGGATCTAAGGATGGATTGGCGTTAGCCTCGAGAATATAAATTTTTCCCTCTTGAGTTACTCTAATATCAAAACGGGCATAACTTTTTATATTTAAAACTCGATAAGCTCTTTTACAAGTTTTTTCGATTTTTTTTCGTAAATCAGAAGAAAGGCTGGAAACAAAAACATTTTTTAACCGCCAACGTTTTCGATATTCATAGTCCCACTTAGCTTTATAGGTAGCTATCCTTGGTTCATCTTCTGGCAACTCACCAAAAGTTAATTCCCGCAAAGGTAAAACTTGAAGACGATGCGTACCTAAGACGCTCACATAAAACTCTCTTCCTTCAACATATTCTTCTGCTATAGCATCATCCCCAATACTATCATGAATAAACTTAACCCTTTCAACTAAAGATTTTTCTGACTCGACAATTGAAGCTTGAGAAAGACCACGCGAAGCTTCATCACTTAAAGGCTTTATAATCAAAGGAGTTTGGAGACGTTTGGGAAGCCAAATTTTTCTCCGGCGATAAAAAGCATAAAACTGAGGGACCTTAATTTTGTGAAAATTTAAAATAGTTTTTGTTAGGCCCTTATCACAGCATACGAGCAAGCTTCTTGGCGATGCACCAGTATAAGGCACCTGCAACATCTCTAGAACTGAAGCCACATTTTTATCAAGATGAGATTTTTGATCAAAAACCTCAACTAAATTAAAAATAATATCCGGCTTGAAATCAGCTACTTCTTCCAATAAAGGGCTAATATCATTGTAGAGCCCTAACATTTTAACCTCATAACCGCAAGAAAGCAAAGCCTTATAAACTTCTCTTTCTGCATCCCAATCAAAGTCAGAAAATTCTTTTTTAAAATCATAGCCCCTTCTGACCAGATAAGGAGAATCAAAAAGTAGGAGAACTTTTTTCATATATTTTAATATTATTTACGATATCGGCCAGTATGCAGATAATTCATTACCAAAGTAGTTACGTATATTGAAACATCTGCTAAGGCTTTATCTTCTGATTCTGAAACCGCTAGGTTAAGCTCTTTAACCCTTTTAATTATCGTATTTATAAGTTCAGAGATAATATATTTTTTTTCGCCTGTCCAAAAAGCAGTTGAATTTAGGATATCTTTTTTATATCTTTTAATAAAATTCGCTGCTGGCTCAGAAACTTCTCTTTCCTCTTGACAGTTATCTTTTTTTATAAATATTTTTTTCAAATTAGCATCATGAAAATCAGGAAAATTTTCAGCATAGTAGTTCTTCTTTTTTTTGTAAAAATTTCTTAATTTAGTGCGCATATTTGAATACTGCCAATACTTATTCCCCTTTTTAACTAAAGGTTCTTTATCTTTAATCTTATTCATTATTTTATCAAGATAAAATAGCTTATCCAACGCCTTCCAGCCTTTATATTTTTTCCTCCAGTCCAGCCCCGGTGTCAACCACACAGCAAAAGTTTCCGCAAAATCTTCGTCAGGATGATATTGAGCATAATAATCTTCTAGATGCCTGACAAAACTTTTGCTATAAGGACGAAATCGATAACTATCGGGGTATTCCTGGCCAAACTTCCCAAACACTTTCCTCCAACTATTTCTCCGGTACAACTTATAGGCATAGTTTACCACATGGCCGGTTTCATGCCGAAGTAATTTCATACACCACTGGCGATTATCACCTTCAGCCTCAAGCATCATTTTTTTCTCTAATTTTATTAGGCGCTGGTGGGCTAAAAAGAAAGGAATGCCAATTATAGGCTCTTTGTCCGGAGTTAACCATTCATCAGCCAAATAACAAGCCGGCTTAAACCTTATCTTTTTTTCATCTAATTCTTGGTATAACTGTTTAATGCGATCTTGCAACCAACTGCCTTCTATTTTAACTGGTAAATCACAAATCCTTAAATCAAGCAATTCTGATTCACTTATCTTAGAGATATCAATATCTTTAATTTTTTCCATCTTAGTTTTTAGACCAAATAAATATCTTGTCCTTAGGTTTAACTGCAAAATCTAATTTTATTCCGCATTTTTGGCCCGCTTCGGCCTTGTTCACAAATTGGTGATTTATTTGAATTTCATCGATTTTAGCAAATTTTGATCCGGTAGTTTTACCAATAAACAACAAAGTTTGCCCTTGGTTTAAAAATTCATTGGTAACTTTAATTTCCGCTACACCAATCTTTTTATAAAACTTTACAACCTCACCTAAATATATTTTTTGGTATTGGTTTTTAAGCTCTTTGCTCCTCCATTTTTTTGGCTGTCCAAAATAAAATCCGCTTGAAAAACCACGATTATAAACCTTCTTAAGCTCTTCAATCAACTCTTCTTTATATTTTTTATCTAGTTTATCTTGATAAAAAGCGTCAATAGCTTTTTTATAAACTGAGGTGACTATAAAAATATATTCAGGAGAACGTCTTCTGCCTTCAATCTTTAAGGCATCTAATCCCGACAAAATAAGTTGATCGATAAAATCTAAAGCAGATAAGTCTTTTGGACTTAAGATATAATCAGAACCTAAAATATACTCGTTATTATCTTGACTTTCAACTATCTTAAATTCGCGCCGGCATAGTTGAAGGCACTGGCCACGATTAGCCGGCTTAGAAAAAGACAGTTCTGAAAGCAAACAACGGCCAGATATTGATACACACATTGCTCCATGCACAAAAGC
>JAWOBO010000061.1:0-14164 GCA_046484225.1 Candidatus Omnitrophota bacterium
GATCTTTGACTTCGGGGAGGAAAAAATTCAAAAGCAACACCACGTTCAGCACTGGTAACTATTTGACTTATTTTCATAGGGTTTTTTATGATATATTCTTTGCCTAATTATACCAAAAGAACTATTAATTAAAAGATATTTTGGCAAGATCACTAAAGAAAAGACCTTTTTAACTTAGTTATTTCAACATCTATATCTTTAAGCCTTTGCTCGATTACTTTAAGTTTAAATCCATAATCAATAATCATCTGCTTATTATGGTAACTACGGGGATTAGATAAAATTCGTGCTTTTACATTCCGGTCGATTTCTATTTTTTCTTTTTCTTTGCGTAAAGCTTTTATCTTTTTCGAAAGAACCGCATTCTGCTTTTGCTGCTGTTTAATTTTTTGTCTTTCTAATTTTTTTTCTTCTTTAGCAATCTCCCGCGCTGACTTTACTTTTTTAGCAGGTTTCGGTCGTTTGTAATTTGAATCTTCAACAAAACCTTTTTTCTTAGCTCTTTCCCAATAATAATCAAAATTGCCGGGAAATTTCCTGATTTTACCATTACGAACCTCATAAACAACATTAGCTAACGAACGGACAAAATGGATATCGTGACTAATAAATACTAAAGTTCCCTGGTAAACATTAAGAGCTCGGATCAAAGCCTCTGTAGCGTCAATATCCAAATGGATTGTCGGCTCATCCAATAAAAGAAAATTAGGAGGATTAATCAATAGTTTAGCTAAAATAAGACGGCTCTTCTCTCCGCCAGACAAAATTTCTACCTTTTTATCAACATCATCGCCGGTAAACAAGAATAAACTTAAGATTGTCCTGATTCTTTCTTCCGAGCAATTTCCCGCCGCAGCAGAATAGACTTCATCAAAAACTGTATTTGATGAGCTTAACACCTCCATTCTCCTCTGGGAAAAATAGCCGATACTAACATTGCTGCCTACCCGGCGCCGGCCGGAATCAAGATCAATTTCTCCGGCTAATATTTTCAACAAAGTAGATTTCCCGGCCCTGTTAATACCGGCTAAGACTGCTTTTTCCTGACGAACAATCTCAAAATCAAGATTCTGATATACTTTTATATCGCCATACGCTTTAGACACATCTTCTAATCTAATAACTTGATAGCCGCTCCTTTTCGTACCGGGAAATTGGAAGTTTCTCACACTTTCCCTGCGTCGGAAAGGAAGATCAATCTTTTCCATTTTCTCAATCATCTTTCTTTTTGCCCGGACCTGAGCAGCTTTAGTCGGCTGGCCGTGAAAGCGATGGATAAATTGTTGCAGTTGTTTGCGTTTCTTGGCTTGTTCTGCTGATTGCTTTAAAAGATGGCTGGCTTTTTCTCTTTGTATCTTCTGATAATTCTTATAGTTACCTTTAACTTTAGTTATAGTTTCATTTTCCAATACTAAGATATGATCAGTTACTTGTTCTAAGAAATCCTTATCGTGAGAGATCATAATAAAGGTTCCGCTAAATTTCAAGAGATAATCCTTAAACCATAAAGCCGCCGCTAAATCAAGATGGTTCATCGGTTCATCGAGAAGCAATATATCGTAATCGGAAGTTAAAAGCCGCGCTAGAAAAATCCTCATTCCCCAGCCGCCGGAAAGTTCATTTACCGGTTGTGCCAGCATCTTTTCGGTAAAACCTAAGCCGGTGAGGATCTTCTCGGCTTTGTGCTCTAACTGAAAATATCCCTTAAACTCTAACTTATGTAGTATCTCTCCGTACCTTTTTGACCCCGCCTTACCGGCATCTTCCAGCTTCTTCTTCTCCTTAACCATCCGCCGTATAGAGTGATCCCCTTTGGTAGCTTCTGATAAGACCGAATCGTTAGATTCAAAAGACATCTCCTGAGGCAAGTATCCAATCGAAACATTCTTTTTTATCTGCACCTGCCCGGAAGTTAGTTCTTGCGAACCAAGAATAATCGAAAAGAGAGTACTCTTGCCGGCACCATTCGGCCCCACTAGGCCACACTTTAGGCCCCGATTGATTGTAAGGTTGATACCGTCAAAAAGGGTCCTTACTCCGTAACTTTTAGAAATATTATTTAATCTGATCATTATTATATATTTGATTTTGAATTAAGCCTGTCAACATAAACAGCCATATCTTGCACACGAACATACCAGGTTTTTCCTTTCTTCACGCCGTTTATTTTTCCTCTATTGATTAAATTTCGCAAATAATTTTGAGAATAACCGTAAATAGCAGCCAACTCACTCAAGGATAGTTTTGCCTCTTTGTCAATATTCTTAATATTTACTTTTTTCAAGCGAGAGGCTGAATCCTTAAGCCTGTCAACAATAATATAGAGAAAATCATCAAAACTATCAGTTTCAAAAGAGTGATCAATATCATGCAACTTATAAGTTTTACCTTGTTCGATCTTCCTATGTATAACTTCAAATTGATCATCTGCTTTCTCCAATGTATTATAATAATGCTCACGATCTTTTTTGGAAACACCTTTGATAGCAATATTAACAAAGCCGCAACCAATAAGAATATAAGATAGTAAAATCCTACCTGTTCTTCCGTTGCCATCTCGAAAAGGATGAATAGATTCAAACCAAACATGAGCCATTGCTGCTAATAAAATCGGGTCATATTTTTTTTGCTTTAAATGATAATTAACCCACTTAATAAGCAATTTCATAGCTTGCCGAACATGATGCTCGTCAATAGGCGTAAATGTTGATTGAGCAACCTCTGCGCGAACCTGCCTAAATTCACCAATCTCACCGATGTAAAACCCCATATCTTTTTCATATCGCATCAAAAGTGTGTGAATTTGTTTAACATCAGCCATACGCAATACGAATTCATTTTCATTATATTGATTTACTGCGTACTCATACATAGCTGTTGCTGAATCAAAATATCCGAGAATAGCTGCGGCCTTTTGCTTATCTGTACGCTTATTGTGCTCTAAAACATCAATCAAATCTTGCCTATTAGCGAATACCCCTTCAATAGCAATAGAATTACGAATTTCATCTTTGAATAAAGAATACCATTCTGAATTTGAAACATGAATCAAATGACTTTTAGCTTTCCGTAATTTCTTAATTTCTCTTTTTACCGTGTCTAGTTTTATTTTCATTTGAATTACCTCCAATTAACGATTATCGAACCTATCGAACTATTGAATAAAACAATTATAATGTAAACTATTGTAATACAAGTGTTTACAAATATTCACAATATCGAACCCCTAAGCATGGTTCGATATTAGTATATCATTTTAATTTAATATTACAATACTATTTTTCTATTTATCGCACCTATCGAACCATCTAAGCAGTATTATAACAAAAAGGTAGGATTGTGTAAGGAGTTAATTGGGTCGTTGTTTCTAGATCCGCTCTGCGCTAAGTGCCGTGCGCTCTGCGATATAAAAGGTGTTTGTTTTTGTTTTTATAATTACACCCCTTGCTTGGGATTGGGGCAAAAAATTCCCACCGCAGAGGTGGGAAATGTTATAGCCCGAAGTTCCGGAGACATAATACTTAATTTTCAGCAAAGGGCCTTCTTTTTTTACTAATATCATAACACCTCAGGCAAACAGAGACAATAAAATATTTGATTATTGGTCTCTTGACAACTCCTGTTTTATATAGAATAATAAAGAATATCAAATCTGATTAACAAACCTTGAAACAGGAGGATCTCTGATGAATACCGGAATGATTATTTTTATCGCAGTAACTACTATTTTGGTAATTGCGCTCATAAAGATTTACAACGGACTAGTTGCCTTAAGAAATAGGTTTAAGAATGCTTTTGCTCAAATTGATGTCCAACTCAAGCGCCGCTACGATCTGATACCGAACTTAGTCGAAACCGCAAAAGGCTACATATCTCACGAAAGAGAAACTTTAGAAGCTGTCGTAAAGGCACGTAACCAGGCAATTTCTGCAGAAGGAAAAGCTTCCACTAACCCCGATGATCCGGAAGCAATGAAGAAACTACTTTCTTCTGAAGGCCAACTGGGAGGAGCGTTGGGAAGGCTTTTGGTTACAGTGGAAAGATATCCAGACCTCAAAGCTAACCAAACCATGGAAAAGCTAATGGAAGAGCTATCTTCAACGGAAAATAAAGTATCTTTTGCCCGCCAAGCCTACAATGATGCAGTAATGAGTTACAACACAAAAAGAGAAGTTTTTCCTAACGTTCTTTTAGCCGGCCCGCTTGGTTTTAAAGAAGCGGTTCTTTTTGAAATTAAGGACGAAAAAGAAAAAGAAGCCCCTAAAGTTTCTTTCTAGCAGATAAAGGCCAAGAATGGATTTTTTTCAAAATCAAGAAAATGCCCAACGCAAAACAACTCTACTTGTTTTTTATTATGTCTTAGCTGTCGCCTTAATTATTCTTGGCTTATATGCAGCTATCATAATTATTATCAACCTAAACACAAAACCAGAAGTTCGCCTAGATTATTGGAATCCTACTCTTTTTTCTTCAGTTGCCGGAATAACTCTTTTTATTGTTTTTCTGGGAACTCTCTATAAGGTGAGGCAACTTTCGTCCGGCGGCAAGTCTGTTGCCAAGCTCTTAGGCGGCACCCCTATCGAACCACAAACTAAGGACCTTAAGCAAAGAATGCTTTTGAATGTTGTTGAAGAGATGTCTATTGCTTCCGGTGTACAGGTGCCCCGCACCTATCTTCTCAAACAGGAAGAAGGAATCAATGCTTTTGCGGCCGGATTTAGTCCTGATGATGCTGTAATCGGAGTAACTCAAGGTTGCCTTCACAAATTTTCCCGAGATGAACTCCAGGGAGTTATCGCTCATGAATTCAGCCACATCCTCCATGGAGACATGCGCATCAATATTAAATTAATGGGTGTGCTTCACGGCATCCTGGTAATTGCTTTTATTGGTTTTACCATCTTGCGCTCTACTGTCTATAGCCGTGGAACCAGGAGAAGTTCCGGTAAAGGCGGAAACCCTCTGCCAATCATTCTTTTTAGCCTGGCCATGATTATAATCGGCTACATTGGAGTATTTTTTGGTAATCTCATTAAAAGTGCGGTATCACGTCAACGAGAGTACTTGGCTGATGCCTCTGCGGTTCAATTTACCAGAAATCCTGCCGGCATCGCGGGCGCTCTTAAAAAGATCGCTGGAATCAAAAAAAGTTCTCAAATAAAAAATAGCCACGCTCAAGAAGCAAACCATCTATTTTTCTCTAGCAACCTATCTGGTTTTATGGCTAATCTTTTATCGACTCATCCACCGATAGCAGAAAGAATAAAAAGAGTTGAGCCTTCTTTTAACCAAGAAATTAAAGCTAGTAGAACTAAATATAGTTCTGCTTCGCCCCTGTCGGGCTTTGCCGGCAAAACAGAAAAAATTGCCGTCAACAGCCAAGATGTTGTCTCGTCAGTGGGCACAACTCAACTTGAAGATATTAATTATGCCGCACAGGCATTAAGAGATATCCCCGATTCATTGCTTGATGCTGCTCACAGCTTAACTCAAGCGGAATCAATTGTTTACTCTCTCTTGTTTAGCAAAGATAGCCAGATAAAAGAACAACAAATTCAACTGCTTAAAAAAAGAGCAACTCCTGAAGTTTATGAAGCTACTAACAATATCTATCCAGAGGTTGAAAAACTTCCGGTTCAATACCGGCTTCCTTTACTCGATCTCACCATCTCAACACTAAAAAAAGTTTCACCCAACTCATACCAACTATTTAAAGACAATCTTGAAGCTATAATTAATGCCGATGGTAAAGTGTCTTTGTTTGAGTATATAGTAAAGACAATAATCTTAAGCCACCTGCGACCTGCTTTTGAAAAACCATCTCCACCTCAAGTAATCTATCACAACTTGAAAAAACTAAAATCAGAGTGTAGCCTTCTGCTTTCATACCTGGCTCACTACGGCATAGATGATCAAACCAAAAAAGCTGAAGCTTTTAGCCAGGCAGTCAAAAAAATAAAAATAATTAATTCTGCTGATTTTTTAAGCACCGAGAAGTGCTTATTGAAAGATTTTGACCAAGTTCTTGATCGATTGGGTAAAACAACTTTCTCTCTAAAAAGAAAGCTTATTGATGCTTGCGTAACCTGCGTTATTGCCGACGGCGAGATAACAACCAAACAGGCTGAGCTAATTAGAGTAACTGCAGACGCAATCGGCTGTCCAATTCCGCCTCTATTTCCCGGCAAAGTAAGATCGCCAGACGTTTCCGCTGCCTAAAAGTTAAGTATTGTTCACTGAATTCCTACCACGGAGGATGAAAAATTCTTGGAGAGGTCTAACCTCTCCAGATCCAAATTACCTATTTTTTCTTTTAAGGCCGATTTTCCCATTTTTCTAACTTTTCATTTCAGAATATTTTTGTCTATTAACTGCCTACCAATTTAAAATTTATCTCTTAGCATATTTACCTTTTGTTCAATTTTTGGCCAAAGCGCACCTTTAATTTCTTCTCTTGAAAGAATACCTTTAGCAACCGCATGGACAACAATCATTTCATCGTCTCCATTCCTATAAAAGCTCCATAAATCACGTGCGATACCATTATGAAATTTATGAATAGAATCACTAAGTTCAAATGATGTTATTTTGTTCTTTTTCCATTGTCCAAATTTCTCTTCAAGCGACTCCAACGCCTTAGCAAGTGCATGCTCATAAGCTAAACTCGACAACCTGCGTAATTCTTTTCGTTCCAGTTTTGTAAAGCAGTCTTTATTTATACTCATTTACCTCCAATTCCTGCTTAACTATTATTTTTCACTGAAGATATCTATATATTTTTTATAAATATACGACTTATCGTATGTTTTTTTGGGATTGCGGTCAGACAAAATTCCAAGTTTAACGAATCTATCAATTATTTTCTGTGCTCCAGCACGAGTAAAACCTGTCCATTCCTTTACCCTAGCAACATTTACAATCGGCATTTGATAAAGATGTGGTAATACCTGTGCTGCACTCTCGGATGCGCGCTTGCTTAAAGTTTGGATTTTCAACGTATCCTGTTGGTGCAACTTGGTGATATCCAATACAGTCCCAACAGCTTCTTGGGCTATTTCAGCAACGCCGTCGAGAAAGAAATCTATCCACGCTTCTACATCTCCATTATGATGCCTATCTAAACGTTCATAATATATCTTTTGATGCCTCTTAAAATATGAAGATAAAAACAGAACCGGCCGCTCAAGAAGTTTTTCCTTCCAGAGATAAAAAGTAATAAGCATCCGGCCGGTACGGCCGTTGCCATCTAAAAACGGGTGGACCGTTTCAAACTGTGCGTGAGCAAGGCCAGCTTTTATGAGTGGTAAAAGATCATCAGTAGTATTTAAAAACTTTTCAAGATCGCCCAAGGCACGTTGCATACCAGCTACAGGGGGCGGAACAAAATGTGCATTATCCGGCCGAGTTCCGCCAATCCAATTTTGTGTTTTGCGAAATTCTCCCGGATTGGCAAAGTGTGTTTTACGGGCACCTTCGGTAAGTTCGCGATGGAGTTCTCGAAAAAAACGCAAAGCAAAAGGAAAATCCTGTAGGCGTTTTAAACCGTAGTTTAGAGCTTTAATATAATGTAAAATGTCATCGACGTCTTCGGGTAAATCAGCATCAATTTTTGCTTCCGCCTCAATAGCATCAATCATTGTTGCTTGCGTTCCCTCAATCTGGCTTGAGGAAGCAGCGTCTTTGCGAATATACATAAAGATAAAAAAATCCATATCCGGCAAAAGTTGGGTAATGCCATCCAGTTTGCCAAGCAATCGCACAGCGGTATCGTTTTTCTTCTCAATAGTACGGGAAAACTCAAAACCGCTTTTTGGAGGGAAAAGAGCCGGAATAAAGGCCTTAAAACCCTCTTTCTGTTGCTTTAATTCTCCTATTTTTACTTTAGCCATATTCGTTTCCATTTAAAACAAGATGTAAACAAAGTCTACCATTTTGTTTACATCTTGTCAAGGTTGTAAACAAACTATGGTTATTCGATTCTGACCCACAAACAACCCCCTAAAAAGAATCCAGGGGACAAAATACTTAATTTTCAGCGAAAAGGCTCCTGTTTTTAGATTCGCTCTGCGCTAAACGCTTTGCGCTATGCGATATAGTTCCGTGTTCTGTTTTTCTATTGTTATTTTACAGTTTCTATAACTGAGCTATTCGCAATATCGGCCGGTGAAGTTATGTTCGCTTCTGGTTGTTCTGGTACGATATTCAGGCCTCCACCATGAAAAAATGCTTCAGAACAAAGTTCCGAGCAAAAATGATCTCGCCTCTTCTGCCAGTTGTTAGCTGTAACTTCAAACGGAAGGCCGATCTTTGCAAGTAACTTTATAAATCCTAACCAGATAACGCCGGGATAATCATATCTTTCATTCAGCTTATCAACTAGGTAAGAAATCACACCGTCTAGATTATAAGAATAATCTTCCTTTACTCTATAGAGATCATAATCTCTAGGAATTTTTCTTATATCCCTGGCTCTAATCCCGCCTCGTGCAATCGCCTCAATCGCCAAATTCATCTTCGCCGATACACAGATTGCCACGTGTGAATACTTGCTTCCCGTCCCCCAAGCAATTAACCGAGAAACAAAATCACGTTCCGCTTTGAATAAAAGAATATCGCCGGGTTTCATAGTTCAAAAAAAACTTGACTTTGTCATCCCCATATTGTATATTTAACTTGAGCGGTAATTCCGTTGCGAGTTGTTAAAGTGTTCCCTTCCATCTGGTTGGCAAAAGCTTTAACGCTCAACTCGCAGGGTCCGCTCATTTTTTATTTTGGGGCAAATATATTTGATCAAATTCAACTTTTTCTACAAATAAGTCATACCATAGAGAATCCTTTCTCTCATGTTTTCTAAAAACTCCCCAGCTAAATAAATCCGCCACGTTTAAACATTTATCTGCACAAGAATCTGCATGCTCTATATATAAAGAAACTTTAGGATCTATCTTAGCTTCCAATTGGTTATAAATATAATCATTGAATTCTTTAATCTGAGGCTTACTCTTGCTCTTATCAATTGTCAAAATAACTCTATTTTTGGCATCAGAAAAATTAACTTTATCTAGAATACTACGTGCTATAAAATTATAAATTCTTGATTTGTCTTTAATTAAATAGCTATAAGCTCGCCTTTTATTTAAGGTTATGCTATAAATAGAAAAATCTATCTTCTTTATTCTTCTATATAAATACTCTTTGATTTCTAACGTTGTTGATGTGCCTTTTAATTCTTGAACTATTCTTCTTCGCTTACTTTTAGGATTTAATTTTTTTCTAATGGTTCTTTCTACACTTTTAGCTACCTGTCTTCTTTTCTTTGCCCCTTTTATAACTAAAATAGATATAGTAAAAAACTTAGAAGGCCTCTTGTTAACAAAATCAAAACCTAAATCACCGCTTTCATCTAAATAAAGATACAACATAAGTTTTAATTGCCTTTTTAGCTTTTATCTATTTTTTTTAGCCAACATCCTTAAACAGTCTTTAATAATGCTTCTATCCTGCTGTAGATATTATGTAATAAAGCGATAAGTTCAATTATTTGCGCTTGACGGCTAGGAAAGTGCTTTTTAATTTCTCGTAAGGCTTTAATCGATTCTTGAGCAGACTTTTTGCAGATTTCAAACTGAGCCACCGCATCATATAAGGCAAACTCATCTTCAGAAACCGGTTCATGAAATCCGGCTAAGGCCCGCTTTAGTTTAACCGGAAGGAGAGTATGATACCAAGAAATCGTTTCAAAAGCATATCTAAACTTAGAATCAGCCGGCTGGCTTTTATAAAAAGTGTCTTTTAAGAAGATGCGGGCTTTTTTTGAATAATTATTTGCCGTAGTATCCAGGGGATTATTTTCCACAAACTTGATGTGTTCTTGTACGCCTTTAGGCAAGTCTTCGAAATCTATCCAACCCCCTTCATCCAGCTCAGATTCATCAATTTCAGGATTATCTAAATCTATATCAAATTTACCAGCTTGCTCTCCTAACTTTTCCTCCATATCTTTATACTGGCCCTCAAAAACGGCTTCTGTTATTTCAGAATCATCTTCTTCTCTTCCGTGAGCAATGCAAGTGGCCCTCCGCTCAAAATCATCCAAATAAAGCCGGCAACAATTTTGTTTCTCATGCGGGCAACGCTGGCACCACCGGTCACAAAAATTGTAAGGTGATTTTTTCTTAAACTCGGCATTTTTGCGATAAATCTCATCCAACCGTTTGCTCATTATTACCCTTCTTGGAGAGGTCTAACCTCTCCAAATCCAAAAAAAATATTTTTTTTTCATTGCCTTATTTCTTTTAATTTAACTTCTAAAGTGGCAAAATTTAAATCCCTAAAATGATAAGGTAAACTCCAGCAATTAAAGAGAAAACAATTAAAGAAACACCCATAATTCGGGTGTTTCTAATCTCTTTCGGCATAGATACCGGCTCAATGCGCCAGTTTATCTTTTCATAAAATTTCTGCTGGAATCGAATCATCAAAAAAGGTCTTAACATCAAAAACAATCCAAAAGCTAAAGCAAGAACTATTACTAAAGATGGTATCAAGCAATACATTCTATTCACCCCTCTTTTTAAGGCATTATAACAAAAAGGGGGGAATCTGTAAGGAATTTTTGGATATTCTTACCCTGGTAATACCTATCCTACCCCAACCGAAAACTCACATTTACACTTTGTAGCTGCAAGTAGGGCCGGCGATTCCACTACCGCCTAAACTTCCTTATCTATATGTTACAAAATACGTCGGACGTGATTTGTAACAGGAAATTATTGTTTTTTGTATAGGCCAATAAGCTCCGTCTTATCCAAAATGCGGCCTTCCATAGCTTTTTCTAAATCTTTTTTCTCCGCCTCCGGCTGCAAATCAAGTTCACCATCCAGAGCGTATATCTTGAAAAAATATCTGTGGGTACCCGAAGGCGGGCAAGGCCCTCCATAACTCTTCTTTCCGAAATTATTAATTGCTTCTTTGCCCGGAACAGCTCCTTCTTCAATCTTATTTTTATCAACAGGAATGTTATAAACAACCCAATGGACCCATGTACCCATGGGGGCGTCCGGATCATCAACGATTAATGCAAGGCTTTTGGTACCTTCGGGAATATCTTCGATAATAAGTTCAGGGCTTATATCCTGGCCTTGACAACTATATTTTCTGGGAATCATCTCATTATGCCCAAAAGCGGAACTGCTTATCTTCATATTACCACCTCCTCTCTTAAAGAAATTGTCAATTACTATATTACAATCCGTTAAGAATTTCTAGTTGTAAAAAAATGACTCTGATCCTTTTTTTCTACGGATGATTTCTATCAGGTTTTATTTTATTAAAAAAGTGTCTGTTTCTGTTTTCTTATATTCTTTCCGCTGAACATATAAATATAGATTTTACTCCTAAGCAGTATTATAACAAAAAGGTAGGATTGTGTAAGGAGTTAATTGGGTTGCTGTTTCTAGATCGTTCTGCTTTAAGCAAAAGAATATCACCCGATTTCATCTTAGATTTTTTTAATATCTTTGCTTTTACGCCACCACTTATCAAATGGTGGAAAATTATTACTCTGTTTAATTTCAAGCATAGCTACACCTTGCTCGGTAAAGGCATAGGGCAAATATTTTCTGTGCCTTCCTCGTCCACTCTTTAAGGTCACAATTTGTGGCCTTAGGCGGACGGTTCAAAGCTTCGCCCCGCGGAATCCTGAGAGGAAGGGAGCTGCGGACTTCAGTTCGCGGAACTTCACTTTTTTAGCCTTCTTAGGCGAGAACTAATACCGCCTTGCTGTCTTCCCAATATATGAGCTAATTCCTTAGTTGTTTTACCGGATTGATAAAGCTGGATTAAAGTTTGCTCTTCTTCAGTAGTCCACTTTTTATAAGCAGAGCGGTGAGTTTGCCTAATTTGATTTACCGAATAAGATTCAGTTTTATCTTTAATTCCTAATGAGCTTAAAAATTCTTTTTGCCTTTTGGCCTGCTCTTGTAAAGGCATTGTTGATAATCTTTTAGCCACCTGTCTGGACAAACTTTGCAATTGCCGATCAAGCTCTAAAGCCTCTCGGTTAACTTGAAAAGCCATATCATTAAATCCTTTCAAATGCACTCCTTTTAAAGAGCGGACTCGAGAAAGCGCTACATAGCCCATACCAGGTTCAAAAGATCTGGAAAGATCAATCTCAGCAGCATCTAAATTCATCCCTTGGCTCTTATGTACAGTAATCGCCCAAGCTAAGCGTAAAGGAAGTTGAGTAACTTTTGCTTTAACCACTCCATCTTCTTCGATATTCCATTCTTCCGGGGTAACTGTAATATATCTTTTGTCGGTAGTCTTTACGATTGGCTCTCCTTCCTTAAAATCGGCTACTTTACCCAAAGTACCGTTAACATATCCTTTATTGAAATTGTTTTTGAGAAATAAAACCGGGGCATTCAATTTAAGAACTAGTTCTTCCGAAGCTAAGCAACTCTGTTTTAATGCATTAACCAAGACTTCAGGGCCTTCGCTTTCCATAATAAAGCGGTGCGACTTTGTTTGAATTTTGGCAAGTTCCCGCTTATTTTCTGCTTCAACATCTACATTGTGAGTGTAAAATTTAGGTGGTTTTATGCTGCCGTTGAAGCCGTTTCTGTTCTGTTTTTGAAGCAATTTTACTGTTTGATTGCTAACCGAATTGGTTCGAATATCATTAAGAACGGTTAAGTATTCTTGGTCGGTTTGCCTCCATTGCTCATCCAAATAACAAACTCGCAACCCCATCTCTTCCCAGGCCCGGGAATGATTAATAAAATAAGATGGTGGCTCATTCTTTTTACTTACCGGCGGCAGCTGAAAAAAATCACCGGAAAGCACCACTTGAATACCCCCAAATGGTTGAAAATGATTACTCTTAAAAGCCTGAATTATTTGATTAACTAAATCCAATCGATGAGCCGGCAACATTGACATCTCGTCGATAATAAGCACTTTAGTATTTTGAAGCCTTTTTCTGAGCCATCGTTTTTTTAGAAGATGCTGAATATCTTTCTGGCTTATCTCATTTTTAATTCCAATGCCACTCCAAGAATGAATAGTAACGCCACTAATATGGGTAGCAGCAATACCAGTAGAAGCAGTCGCTCCAACTTTAACCCCTTCCTTTTTTAAAAAATCAATATATTTGTTCAATAAAAAAGTTTTGCCGCTTCCCGGGCTTCCGGTAAGGCAAACGTTATATCCCATCTTTAAAATCTTCATTGCTTCTTGTTGAGTCATAAGAATCTTTGAGGAGTCACTCGTCAAGTTGTTTGCGAGTTTGCTCTTGGCCGATTGAGCGGCGTCTGCGTTGAATACGAGTAAACTTTTGCTTAATTTTGTCGTGCAGGTTAATGTATTTTTCTTTTTCAAATAGTGAACCTGCTATGCTGATAGCCGCATAAGGCAATGCCTCTAATGCCTCCATTATATCTGTTTCAGAAAATACTGCAAGATAGCCCTTAGCCGTTTTATGGATGTTTTCAGTAACATTCTGCAAGCCGGGCTCAAAAATTAAAACATTTTCCAGTAATTTTAGCTCTGACTCACTCAATAAAAAAGATATTTTACTTTCTGCCATTAATCCCTCCTTTTTTGATTTGCCTCTTTACTTATAGACGAAACAAATCGCTAAATTCTTTCAAATTTTTTTATTTTTTTGACTAGCGCCTCTAAATAATCTTTAATAACCCTCTATCCTGTTGTGAATATTATGCAATAAGGCGGTAAGTTCGGCTATCTTGGCTTGATGGTTGGGAAAGTATTTTTATTAATTCCGGGGACACAATACTTAATTATCTCCCCTTCTTTTCTTCGGCCCTGGTTTTTTCTTTTTTAAGCTTATTCCTAATTTCTTCTCAAGTATTTCTATAAAATTATTATCTCCTAATGGGCGGCCGGTACGTTCATGTTTTTTTAAAAGCTCTATCTGTTTATTGTCTTGGCCTTCATTTAGGTATTGACTCCAATGAGTCAATGCATTTTTTAGTTGAAATTGAAAAAGCCCCCGTATTCATCTTACCCTTCCACCTGAATTAATTCTTCTTCAGTAGCTCCGGATTCTTCTTTCTTCTTTCGTTCTAACTCTTGTTTTATTTTGTATCTCAGAGAATCAAAGTGCCTCCAGCCATAAACTCTCTTTAAGCGGGGTTCA
>JAWOBO010000011.1:0-3328 GCA_046484225.1 Candidatus Omnitrophota bacterium
AATGGGAATAAAAGAATTGCCATGACTGCTATTTTTGTTTTTTTATACAAAAATAAAAAATGGATAAAAGTTGATAATCAAGAGCTTTATAATTTTACTGTTTGGGTAGCTTCAAGCCCTCCGAAAGTAAAAGAAGAGGTTGTGAATGCAATTGAAAAGTTTATTAAAACGAATATGATTGATTTATCCTAGGCTATGAAGAAAATATTTTTAGTAACTTTTTATATATTTTTTTCTTTACTTTTTTCTACTTATTTTGTTTTAGCTCAAAACGATACCTGTCAAAATAAAGAGGGTGGTAAGTTAATTTTATCGACCACCTCAGGCCCTAAATCGTTTAATCCGATTGTTGCCAAAGAAACTACAACTACCGCTATAACTGCAAAAATTTTTGAAGGCCTAACTCGAACCAATGGGGTAACTCAAGAAGTAGAGCCTAACCTTGCTAAAAGATGGGAGGCTTCAGAGGATGGCAAAACTTGGACTTTTTATCTAAGGAAAGATGTAAAATGGTTTGATGGCCAGCCTTTTACTGCTGGTGATGTAGTTTTTACCTTTAACCAACTTATTTTTAATCCTGAAATTGAGACAAGCGCCAGAGACATTTTTACTATTTCAGGAGAAACCATAAAAGTTAAAGCAATAGATAAGTTTACAGTTGAATTTAATCTTCCTACTAAATTTGCTCCTTTTCTGCGGGCGATGTCACAAAGTATCTTACCCAAACATGTATTAAAAGAGGTAGTTAAAGCCGGTGAGTTTAATTATTTCTGGGGAATAAACACAGAACCGGAAAAATTGGTTGGAACCGGTCCTTTTAAATTAAGCAGATACCTTCCTGGTGAAAGAATAGTTTTAGAAGAAAATAAAAATTACTGGCGGAAAAGTAAAGACGGATGCAGATTACCTTATTTGGAAGAAATAGTTTATGTGATAGTTCAAAATCAAGATGTAGCTTTGCTTAAATTTCTAGAAGGAGAAATTGATTATGTAAGCATAAGAGGCCAAGATTATCCAATTATAAAACCAGAAGAAGAAAAAGGAAACTTCACAATTTATGATCTAGGGCCGGTTTTAAGCTCTAACTTTTTAGTTTTTAATCAGAACGAAAAAATAAATCCAAAAACCGGCCAAACTTATATTAGTTCCAAAAAATTAAACTGGTTTAAGCAGGAAAAGTTTAGAAAAGCTATTAGTTATGCAATCGATAGACAAGCTATTATTGATATTGTTTTTAATGGACTAGGCTATAGGCAATATTCTCCGGTTCCTGAATCTGCCGGTTTTTTTCATAATCCGGATGTAAAAAAATATAATTTCAATCCTCAAGAATCATTAAAACTTCTAAGAGAAATTGAGATTTATGACCGAAATCAAGACGGTATTTTAGAAGATAAAGAAGGGAATCAGATAAAGTTCAATTTATTTACATCAGCTAGAAATAACCAAAGAAGAGATATCGCTAACATTGTCAGAAAAGACCTAGAAAGCATTGGATTTAAGATTAATTTTGTCCCTTTGGCTTTTAATCAAATTGTAGCTAAAATGGATTCAAATTATAATTGGGATGCAATTTTAATTGGCCTAACTGGCGGTATTGAACCTCATTTCGGTAAAAATGTTTGGGATTCATCCGGCCATCTTCACATGTGGTATCCTAAGCAAAATAAACCGGCAACCGCTTGGGAGGCTGAAGTTGATAAGATATTTAATCAGGCAGTCCAGATTTTAGACAGAAACAAACGTAAACCTTTATATGACAGATGGCAGGAAATTATAGCTGACAGGCTCCCTTTAATCTATACAGTGCAATCGGCCGATATATTTGCCATAAGAGATAAATTTGGCAATTTGCAACCAACTTCCTACGGCGGAGCCTTTCATAATTCAGAAGAAATTTATATAAAAGATGATTAGTTACATATTTAGAAGACTATTGTTTTTGGTGCCTCTTTTATTAATTATGGGGTTTATTGGTTTTCTCTGTGTTAATCTTGCCCCGGGAAATTATTTCGACACCTTAAAGCTTAATCCGCAAATATCTGAAAAGACTATAGAAATTTATGAGCAAAAGTATCATCTTGACCAAAATGTATTTATCCAATACTTTCACTGGATAAAAAATATATTCCGGCTAGATTTTGGTTATTCTTTTACCTACAATAGGCCGGTATTTGAAGTTTTATACAGCCGAATGTTTAATACTTTTATTCTTGCATTATCGGTTTTAGTTTTTAGTTGGTTTATTGCAATTCCCTTAGGGATTTATTGTGCGGTGCGTCAATATCGATTTTCCGATAAAATATTTTCTTTATTTTCTTTTGTGGGATTATCTATTCCTAATTTTTTCTTAGCGCTTCTACTTTTATATTTTGCTTCAGTTACAGGAATTCTTCCTACCGGCGGGATGCGTTCTGTTGGGTTTTATGATTTATCTTTATGGGGTAAGTTTATAGATATTTTAAAACATCTAATTATTCCCACTGTAGTTATCGGAACTGCAAGCATTGCCGGCTTGCAGCGGCTGATGCGGGGGAATTTACTTGAGGTTTTACGCAGTCAATATATAACCGCAGCACGAGCTAAGGGATTACCGGAGCAAAGGGTAATTTATATTCATGCAGTAAGAAATGCTATAAATCCGATGGTAACTATTTTTGGAGGATCGTTGCCTGCCCTTTTAAGCGGAGCAGCTTTAACTGAGATTATTTGTTCTTGGCCGGGGTTGGGTTCGCTGATGCTAGAAGCTGTTATGAAACAAGATCTTTTTTTATTTGCCGGTGATTTGTTGATGACTGGTGCTTTATTAATTATCGGGTATCTATTTGCTGATATTTTACTGGCTTGGGTTGATCCGAGGATTCAATACAAGTGATGGTTGCAAGTTCCGATGGACGAGGGACGAAGGATGAAGGACGAAAAAAGATGAAGAAGACAGAGAGTGGTTTTAGAAAAGGGTTTAGGAAGTTAAAGCAGCATAAGCTAGCGGTGTTTTCTTTCTGGGTGCTGTTGATTTTGTATTTATCGGCTCTCTTTGCACCACTTATTGCACCTTATCATTATAAAACTGAAAAAAGAACATTTAGCTATGCTTCGCCTTCAAAAATACATATTAGAGATAAAGAAGGCAATTTAAACTGGCCTTTTATCTATCAAAGAAGTTATGAGTTCAATGAATATTATAAAAAGGTATATACCGAAGATAAAACTAAAAAATTTCCTGTTAAGCTTTTTATAAAAGGAGACAGTTATAAATTCTTAGGGTTGTTTAAGACCAACATTCATCTTTTTGGAGTAGATAGTCCCGCTTACCTTAATTTGCTAGGAA
>JAWOBO010000032.1:0-15491 GCA_046484225.1 Candidatus Omnitrophota bacterium
CAAGGAGCGCGGTGTTTTATCACCTCAACCAATAAAGCTTCTTATCTAGTCGAAAAGATTTGGAAAAAAATTGGCTCCAGAGTTATTAGGGTTACCCCTTGTGCTCATGATAATATTACTTGTTTGATTTCTCATCTTCCTCATTTTATTTGTTTTTCTTTAGTTGGTGCTATACCGGATAAATATTTAGAGTTTAGTTCGTCAGGGTTTGCTGATTTAACCAGGATTGCATCTTCTTCAGGGGATTTATGGGCGGATATATTTTTAAGCAATAAAAGCAAGATGTTAAAATATATAGATAGATATAATGATTTTAGCAATGAACTTAAAGATTCAATCATAAAAGAAGATAAGAAAAGATTGAAAAAATTAATGAAAAAGGCTAATAAAAAACGAAAGAAAATTCTATGATTGTAGCTATAGATGGTCCAGCTGGTTCAGGTAAGACTACAGTGGCAAAAAGGTTAGCCAAAAGATTAGGCTTTTTCTTTCTTGATACCGGAGCAACTTATCGAGCTTTAACCTATGCAGCGTTAAAAGATCATATCGATTTAGAATCAGAAGAAGAATTAGCTAATTTAGCTGCTGGCCTTAATTTAAAGATTCACGATAGCAAAATATATCTAGATTCTGTCGATATAAGTAAAGAAATTCGTAAACCAAGAATAGATAAAAGCATTTCCAAGGTTGTGGGTTTTACCAGAGTAAGAAAGGTAATGAGTTCATTACAAAGGGAAGAAGCTTCGGAAAGAAATTCTGTGGTTGAAGGCAGAGACATAACAACTGTAGTTTTTCCTGATGCAGAATTTAAATTTTACCTTGATGCCAAACAGAAAACGCGGGTTAAAAGGAGAGTCCAACAGTTGCTTAAGGAAGGAGAGGCCGTTAATTCAAAAGAGATTGAAGATGATTTGATTAAAAGGGATAGGGCAGATAGAGATAGAAAAGTAGGTTCTCTTAAGTTAACCAAGGGAACCCGTTATATCGATACGACCAATATTTTAATTCCAGAAGTTGTAGAAAAATTATTTAGCATTATCAGACCAGAGAGATAAGGGCATACCTTATTGCAATTAATTAAAAAAGAAAAAAAATGGAACAAAACGATAAAATTAGAAATTTTTGTATAATAGCCCACATCGATCACGGGAAATCAACTTTAGCTGATAGGTTTTTAGAAATTGCCGGAACTGGAACTAAAGGTAAAATTTCTCAGCAGATGCTAGACAGTATGGATTTAGAAAGAGAAAGGGGGATAACCATTAAAGCAAAAGCAGTCCGTTTGATTTATTCATCTGGTGGGGCTAGTTATGTCTTAAACCTTATTGATACACCTGGCCATGTTGATTTTAGTTATGAGGTAGCAAAATCTCTTAAAGGATGTGAAGGAGCCATCCTTTTGGTGGATACTGCTCAGGGAGTTGAAGCACAAACTGTAGCTAATTTTCACCTGGCTTTAGAAAGTGATCTAAAAATTATACCGGTTCTTAATAAGATAGACCTACCCAGTGCTGATGTAGAAAAAGGTTATAGAGAATTATTTGATATTTTTGGGTTCAAAAAAGAAGAAATTTTAACAGTTTCTGCCAAAGATGGAACAGGAGTTAAACAATTGCTGGATAAAGTTATCGAAGATGTTCCTCCACCCTCAGGTAGTTTAGATAAACCAACCAAAGCAGTACTTTTTGATTCTGCTTATGATTTATATCGCGGAGTAATACTTTTTGTAAGAGTTTTTGACGGCAAAATTGAGATGGGAGATAAAATTTTATTGATGCACCAAAGAAAAGAATATCGGGTCGAGGAAATAGGTATTTTTTGTCCTCAGCCTGTAAAAAAAGAAAGCCTTTCTTGTGGCCAAGTTGGTTATATATGTTGTAATATAAAAAATCCTAATGAAATTGATGTTGGAGATACTGTAACTTTAAGTTCTAATCCTGCTTCTTCTGCTTTTAAGGGTTATCAGAAGATGTCACCTATGGTTTTTTCGGGGATTTTTCCTTCTTCTTCACAAGATTATGTAAGTTTACGTGCAGCCATAGAAAAGTTAAATCTTTCTGACTCATCTTTTAGTTATGAGCCAGATAGCTTAGGCAGTTTGGGTTATGGATTCCGCTGTGGATTTTTAGGCCTTCTTCATATGGATATTATTCAAGAAAGATTGGAGAGAGAATATAATCTTGATCTTATTGTTACAGCACCTAATGTTAAATATAGAATAATACGAAAAGGTTCTAAAGATTATCATGAAATTGAAAGCGCTCATCAATTTCCTGACTTGCAAGAAGTTGAAAAAAGTTTTGAGCCTTTTGTTACAGCTACTATTATGGCTCCGGTTGATTTTATTGATCCGGTATGTGATTTAGCTAAGTCTAGGCGGGGTAATTTTGTAAGAATAGATTATTTGGGAAAAGACCGTCTTAATATAATATTTGAAATACCATTATCTGAGATAGTTATTGATTTTTATGATAAAATAAAATCTGTAACCCGGGGGTATGGTTCTTTTGATTATGAGTTTATAGGATACAAAGAAACAGATATTGTTCAATTAGATATTCTTTTTAATCAAAAGAAAGTTGATGCCTTTTCTCTTTTGGTTCACAGGAGCAAGGCTGAAAGTAAAGGCAGAGCTGTGGCGGAAAGATTAAAAGAATTAATCCCCCGTCAGATGTATGAGGTTAAAGTTCAAGCTGCTGTTGGTTCAAAAATTATCGCTTCGGCTAGAATTCGGGCTATGAAAAAAAATGTCACGGCTAAATGTTACGGAGGCGATGTTACCAGGAAAAGAAAACTTTGGGAAAGACAAAAGAAAGGTAAGAAAAAGATGAAACAGTTAGGAAATGTTTCTGTACCTCGGGAAGCTTTTCTGGAATTATTAAAAATGTAGGAGATTAATGAAGAAAAAAAGTACATTAAGAGAGTGGGTTGAATCAATAGTTGTTGCTGCAGTTTTGGTAATAGCTTTAAAAACATTTTTCTTTCAAATGTATAAGATTCCTACAACTTCAATGGTTCCTACTCTTATGCCTGGTGATAAAATATTTGTAAGTAAATTGAGTTATGGGCCTAGATTACCTTTTGGTCAAATTCGCTTACCTGGTTTTAGTAAAATTCAAAGGGGAGATATTGTAGTTTTTGTACCTCCTCCGGAAGTAAAACAGCCTTGGTACAGGCGAAAACCTTATATAAAAAGAGTTATTGGGATGCCGGGCGAGATTGTGCAAATAAGAAAAGGAAATATCTATATAGATGGTAAAGAAGTTACTTTACCCGAGATTGCTGCATTTTTTTACTACAATCAAGGTGAAAATGGGCAATCAGAAAAAGAAGTAGTTGTACCAGAGGATAAATATTTTTGCTTAGGAGATAATAGCATTAGCTCTAAAGATAGCCGTTATTGGGGGTTTGTTGATAAAAAAGAAATTATTGGAGAGGCGATTTTTATCTGGTGGCCACCAAAAAGGATTGGGATGATCGAATGATAAAAAATGTCGTATTATCATTTATAATGGTTTTGTTTTTGAGCGGTTGTGTTACAACTCAGGAATATATAGATAAGGATAAAGGAAAAAGGATAAAGGAAAAAGTGCAAGATAAAAAAGTTATAGTTCAAGATTTGGAAAGAAAAAAAGAGTGGATAGGCTCTTATCTAGGAGAAAATGAGTTTAGTAAACAATGTCCAGTCTGTAAGAGAAGATACCAAAATTTTTTAGAAAAGTGTCCTTACGACGGTGCAAAATTAGAAAAAATTAAAAAGGAGATAGAATGAGTTTTGCTGATAAAATTAGTTCGATTAGAATAATTCTTATTCCCGTTTTTGTATCATTACTTATTTATTCTGAAACGCATCCGACCATGAGATATTTTGCTGTAGCAGTTTTTGTTTTAGCGGTTTTGAGTGATTTTTTTGATGGAATGGTAGCCAGGATAAAAAAAGAAAAGTCTGAACTAGGTCAAATAATTGATCCTCTTGCTGATAAGTTGCTTCTTTTGACAGCTTTTATAACACTGTTAGTTCTTGAGCAATATCCGATGTATCTATGGTTAGTTTTAATTGTAGTAAGTAGGGATTTAATTATATCATTTGGTTTTGCAATTTTAAAAATGCTTAAAATTGAAGTAGAAATTTCTCCTTCGGCTTGGGGAAAATTTACAACATTTTCTCAAATGATAACTATTCTTTGGATTTTATTGAATATACCTTATCATTTTTATATTTCTTTAATTGCGGCTATTTTTACTTTAATTTCAGGCCTAGACTATTTTTTAAGAGGTGTTAAAGTTTTAAATGCTAAAGTTAATTCTTCTAATCGCTAGTTTTACCTTTGGGGCTATTCCGGTTGGTTATATAACTGTTCGAATAGTTAAAGGTATCGATATTCGCCAGGTTGGTTCTGGAAATGTTGGGGCAACCAATGTTTTTAGAACAGCGGGTAAAGGTTGGGGAATTTTAGTATTTATTTTTGATTTTGTTAAAGGATTTATTATTCCTTTTTTGGCTTATTCTCTAGGAAGGTTTGAGCCGTATTTTTTTATTATTTTAGCAATAGCCGCTATCTCAGGCCATAACTGGACCCCTTTTTTAAAATTTAAAGGAGGCAAAGGTGTTGCTACTAGCTTAGGGGCATTATTTGCTTTATCTTTTTGTTTTAGTTCTTTGAAGTTAATTTTACCTGTTTCTTTAGGTGTTTGGTTGATTGTGTTTTTGTTGTCAAGAATGGTTTCTTTAGCATCTATCTTAGCAAGTCTTACTTTTGTAGTTTTGTCTTTATTTTTTTCTCAATTGATTGAAGTTAAAATTTTAGCAATGCTACTTTTTTTTCTTATTTTAGTTAGGCATAAAAATAATATAAAAAGAATATTAAAAGGAACCGAAAATAGATTTTAGTGGAGTTTGACACTTTTATTTTATAAGAGTATAATTTTAATCCAATCAAAAAAAAGAGGTGATATCATGGCAAAAAAAGCAAATAATCAAGACAGTAAAACAAAGGCGCTTAATCTTGCTCTTTCGCAGATAGAGAAGCAATTTGGCAAAGGTGCTATTATGAGGATGGGCCAAGGGCGTAGCTTAGATGTATCGGTAATACCTACAGGAATTTATTCCTTAGATGACGCTTTGGGCGCAGGCGGGCTGCCTCGCGGCAGAGCTATTGAGGTATATGGGCCAGAAGGTTCAGGTAAGACTACCCTTACCCTAAGTATTATTGCTCAGGCTCAAACTGAAAATGGCGTAGCTGCTTTTATTGATGCCGAACATAGTTTTGATCCTAAATATGCAAAATTAATCGGGGTCAACTTAGAAGACCTTTTAATTTCTCAGCCGGACACCGGAGAACAGGCTTTAGATATAGTTGAGGCTTTAGTACGCTCAAATGCAGTGGATATGGTGGTAATAGATTCGGTTGCCGCTCTTGTGCCTAAAGCTGAAATTGAAGGACAGATGGGAGATTCTAAGATTGCTCTCCAAGCTAGATTAATGAGTCAAGCCATGCGTAAGCTAACTGCAGTTGTAAGTAAATCAAAAACTTGCGTTGTTTTTATTAATCAGATTAGAGAAAAAGTGGGAGTCATGTTTGGTTCTCCGGAGGTAACTCCAGGCGGCCGGGCCTTAAAATTTTACTCATCAGTACGAATTGATCTTAGAAAACGGGCGACTTTGACTACCAGCGAAGGAGTTGTTGGTATGAGGGTGAGAGCAAAAATTGTTAAAAATAAAGTAGCGCCGCCTTTCCGGGAAGCTATGTTTGAAATTATGTATGACGAAGGAGTTTCTAAAACAGGGGCTTTAATTGATGCTGCAATGGAAAAAGGTATATTAACCCAATCAGGAAGTTGGTTTTCCTTTGGAGATGAAAATATAGCTCAAGGAAAAGAAAAGTTACGCAAGACACTTAAAGAGGATAGCCAGTTAAAGGAGAAGCTAGAGAAAGAACTGGCTAAACTATCAGCAGGGAATAAAGAGACAGAAGAAAAGGATAATAGTTAAGGCATCTTGCTAAATAATTGCATTTTTAAGGGAGGCAAAATGAAAAGAGTAATAATAACTTTAATTTTAACAGTTTGTTTTATCCCATCCGGTTTTTCGGCCAGAGTTTCTGAATTAGAAAAATCAACTGTTAAAGTCGCCGAGGATGTGGGAAGGTCAGTTGTAGCGATAAGTTCTGTAATTAAAGAAAAATCCAGAGGGCAATTTTATTTTAATTCTCCTTTTGAAGGTGATACAAATGATCCTTTTCAAAGATTTTTTGAAGATTTTTTCCAGAGCCCTCCCCAAAGAGAATATAAAAGAATGGGGTTAGGCAGCGGTGTAATTATCAAAGAAGACGGCTATATCCTTACTAATGCTCATGTGGTTTCAAAAGCAACTGATGTAAAAGTTAAATTATCAGATGGTAGAGAGTTCAATGCTGAAGTAGCAGGGTCAGATCCTAAAAGTGATTTAGCGGTAATAAAGATAGAATCAAATGATCTTCCTGTTGCTAAATTAGGAAATTCTTCTAAATTAAAAATAGGTAACTGGGTTATTGCAATTGGAAATCCTTTTGGTTTTGCTATCGAAAATCCGGAACCGACAATTACTGTAGGCGTAGTTAGCGCATTAAAGAGATATCTGCCAGCTTTGGGGGGCAGGAAGATGGGTTATGATAATTTAATTCAAACTGATGCTGCTATCAATCCCGGCAATAGTGGAGGGCCGCTTGTTAATTTAGCAGGAGAAGTGGTTGGGGTAAATGTCGCTATTCTTACCCGTAGCGGTGGCTATCAAGGCCTTGGCTTTGCAATTCCGATAAATAAAGCCAAAAAAATAATGAATAAACTAATAAAAGGAGAAGAAGTTTTGTATGGCTGGTTAGGGGTCAGTATCCAAGACCTAAATAAAGACTTGCGTAATTATTTCAATATAAAGAAAAAGGAAGGGGTGATTATTGTAAAGGTTTATCAAGATTCTCCAGCTAAAAAGGGAGGCCTAAAAGAGGGTGATTTAATTTTAGCCTATAACCAGAAATCAATAGAAACTACCAGAGATTTAGTGCAGATGGTTACTGAGACCGAAGTTGGCAAAAAAGCTAATCTTTTAGTTTTACGCAATGGAGGTGAAAAAAAGCTTAAAATAAAAATTGGGAAAAGGCCTGATGACCTTAGAGGGGTTGGACAATCAGAAGCTCAGGGACAAGAGGTTCAAAGTCAAGCTAGTTTTCGCGGTATGTCGGTAAAAGATATCACTCCTTATCTTAGGCAAAAATTAGGCCTAAAGCAGCAGGAAGCAGTAGTTATAGTGGAGATAGAAGACGGATCTGCAGCTTACGAAAGTGGCCTGCAAGAAGGAGATGTAATTGAAGAGATCGAGAATAAAGAAATAAAAAATATTAAAGATTTTGAAGATGTCACCTCTTCGGTTAAAAAGAGCTGCCTAATTAAGACTAATAGAGGTTATATAGTTTTAAAAAAATAGTACCACAGATTACACAGAAACCAAGCTAATGCTTGTTTTACAGAGAACACAGAAGTGATGAAGTGGAAGGTTTCAGTAAAGCTCTAAATTATGCCTTTCTTCTTCTTAGGTTTAGGCCAAGAAGTGAATGCGAAATCCGGACGCGTTTAAAAAAAAGAGATGTTTCTCTATCAGTTATAAAAAAAGTAATAAACTATCTAAAAGATTCTAGCTACCTAGATGATCAAGAGTTTGTAAAAAGCTACATTGAGAGCTGCTTGTCGAAAGGGTGGGGCCCAATTAAAGTTAATGTCAAATTAAAGAAGTTTGGGATTTCAGCTAAACTACGCAAACAAGCCTTAGAGCAGATAGAAGATAGAAGCCGGAGATTGATTGATAGTCTTATTGATCAGAAAGTTAATTCCTTAAAAGACAATAAATCAAACTTAGAAGAAAAAAAAATAAAAGAAAAAACAATTAGGTTTCTAGCAAGTAGAGGGTTTTATTATAAAGATATATACACACATATAAATAATAAGTTCAACAAAAATGAAAACAGATAAATTAAGAAGAGAATATATAAAATTTTTCAAAGAAAAAGGCCATAAAGTTTTTTCTTCAGACAGTTTAGTTCCCGACGACCTTTCAGTTCTTTTTACTTCAGCCGGCATGAACCAGTTTAAGCCTTATTTTTTAGGAAAAATTAAAGATGTTGATTTAGCTGTATCTTGTCAGAGGTGCCTGCGTACAGGAGATATCGAGAGAGTAGGAAAAACTTCTTATCATCATACTTTTTTTGAAATGCTGGGTAATTTTTCCTTTGGAGGTTATTTTAAAAAAGAAGCCATTGAGCTAGCCTGGGAATTTTTAACCAAAAATTTAGAAATTGATAAGAATAATCTTTGGGTTTCTGTATATAAAGATGACAAGGAAGCTTTTGATATCTGGAAAGATAAAATAGGTGTTCCAACTGATAAAATATTGAAATTGGGCCAAGATGAGAACTTTTGGCCGGCTAATGTTATAGATGAAGGCCCAAATGGGCCTTGTGGCCCTTGTGCTGAGATTTTTTTTGACCGCGGTAAAGACAAAGGCTGCAAAAAAGATTCTTGCAGCCCGGCTTGTAGTTGTTCGAGATTTGTTGAAATTTGGAATCTTGTTTTTACCCAGTTCAATCGTCGGCCCGATAGCAGTCTAAAACCTTTACCGCAGAAAAATATTGATACCGGCATGGGGCTTGAACGGATGGCTTCTGTTTTGCAAAATAAAGATTCAAATTTTAAGATTGATATATTGGCTCCGGCGGTAGATGAACTAAAAAATATTTTAAATTTATCAGCTGAATTTGATAAAGATTATCTGGTTAATTCTATAGTTGACCATGCCAGGGCTGTCATATTTTCTATAGCCGATGGGGTATATCCTTCTAATGAAGAACGAGGTTATGTTATTCGTAAACTGCTTCGGAAAGCCTTATGGACTGCTAATCTTTTAGGCTATAAACAGCCGTTTATTTATAAATTAATACCTTTGTTTGCTAAGTTGATGCAAGAACCTTACCCTTTTATAAAGGAAAAGGCAAAGATAATTAAAAAAGTAATAAAAGCTGAAGAGGAAAAGTTCCTTTCTACTCTCGATGAAGGTAAAGCTAAGCTTAATCAGTATCTAGGCCAGATAAAAAAAGAGAAAAAAAGTATGCTTTCAGCCTCAAGGCTTTTCTTTTTATATGATACCTATGGTTTCCCTTTTGAACTAAGTAAAGCTGTAGCCAAGGAAAATAATATTGATGTTGACAAAGAAGGGGCGATGGAGCTATTGACTGAGCAAAAAAAACGCTCTCGGGCCGGCAGTAAGTTCTCTACAGAGATATTTGAAAAAGATCATTCTTTGTTAGCAGATGAAAAATCCACTGAATTCAGCGGTTATAAAAATTATGAAATTTTTGCTAAAATCACTAATATTTTTCCTATAGAAAAAGGAAAAATTAACTGGAAAGATAAAAGAAAATCTCTCAAAAAGGGCCAAAAAGGAGTAATTGTTTTAGATAGAACTCCTTTTTATGCTGAATCAGGGGGGCAACTTTCTGACCAAGGTATAGTTAAAACTGACAAAGGAAAATTTTTTGTCGAAGACACCCACCGGATAGGGTCGGAATCAATAGCAGCCCATCGGGGGGAAGTTATCGAGGGTGTAATCGAAGAAAAAGAAGCCAGAGTTGCAATAGATAGAAAAGTAAGACGGGGATTAGCTAGGGCTCACACTGCAACCCATATTCTGCAGGCAGCTTTACGGCAAATTTTAGGAGAACACGTAAATCAACAAGGTTCTTTAGTTGATCAAGATCGTCTGCGTTTTGATTTTACTCATTTTAGAGGATTAACTGTTGAGCAGATAGAGCAAATAGAAAAATTAGTTAATTCTTATATCTTGAGAGCGGATGAAGTATTAAAAAAAGAGATGTCTCTAGCGGCAGCCAAAAAAGAAGGGGCCTTAGCTTTTTTTAAAGAAAAGTATAAAGACCAGGTGAGAATGGTATCTATTTCTGACTACAGCAAAGAGTTATGTGGGGGGTGCCATCTTGATAATAGTTCAGAAGTAGGAGGTTTTGCAATAGTTTCTTTAAAATCAGTTAGCAGTGGGGTAAGAAGGATTGAGGCTGTGGTTGGTGGTAAGTTTTACCAGCTTTTTCAGGAAAGGAAGAATTATCTTATAGAAGTGGCTAAATTGCTTAAATGTAGCCCGGAAAATATCAAGCCAACTTTAATGAAAACTTTAAATGATTATAGAGATTGCAACAGCAAATTGACAAAGATAGAAAAAGAAAAAATAACTGATATTTTTAAAAAGTTAGTTGATAATTCATTAGAAAATAAGGATGGAAAAAATTTATTAGTTTATGATTTCACTGAAAAAAATAATATGAATTTGGAATATTCTAATTTTTTTAACTTTTTGGATTTAATAAAAAAAGAATTAAACTCATTTTTTGTTTTTTTGATTGGTAAACAAAATAGTAAAACAAGGTTTCTTTGTTCCTGTTCTCAAGATTTAGCGGAAAAAGGATTAGGTTGCAAAAACTTTGTCTTACAGATTAAAGATAAGTTATATTTAAAAGGCGGAGGCACAGAAAAATTAGCCCAGGGAGTAGTTAGCAAGAATCAAAAGGATTTAGCAAAAAAAGTTAAAAATTGTTTTGTGAGGTTTTTAAGAAATGAGAGTAGTTAGAAATATTGATAGTCTTAAAAAAATAATTGAAAAAAGAAGGGTCCGCAGAGATAGTGTTGATCTTAAGGTTTCTAAGATTATAAAGAAAGTAAAAGATCTAGGAGATAAGGCTTTGGTAGACTACACTAAAAAGTTTGATAAGGTAAAAATTTCTACCAAAGGTATTCAAGTTAGTGAATCAGAGATCAGCGCGGCTTTTGGAGACTTAAATTCATCGATTATTTCAAGTTTTAAGGTTGCTATTGAAAATATTACCAAATTTTATAAGACTCAAATTCCTAAAACAAAACGAGTAAAAGATCCAAATGGAAAAAAACTTATAAGTCGCTATATTCCTTTAGCCAGAGTAGGGGTTTATGTTCCAGCCGGGACCGCTCCTTTAATTTCTTCTGTATACATGTCTGTAATTCCGGCTCTGGTTGCTGGAGTTGATGAGGTGGTGTTGGTTTCGCCACCTAATAAAGAAGGTAGGATTAATCCTTTTATCTTAGCTATTGCATCTCTTTTGAAAATTAAAAAAATATACCGTATTGGAGGAGCACAGGCTATTGCAGCTTTGGCTTATGGGACAGAAACTATTGAAAAGGTAGATAAGATTATCGGTCCGGGTAATGAGTATGTAACTGAGGCAAAAAGACAAGTTTTTGGTCAAGTAGATATTGACATGTTGGCCGGACCTTCTGAAGTTGTGGTAGTTGCTTCAAGCAATTCAAATGTAGATTATATTGTTGCTGACCTAGAAGCTCAAATAGAACACCATAAAGGATTAGGTATTGTGGTTACAAATTCAAAACGGATTATTCGGAATTTACGCAAAACTAAAGTTACAGGATATGCTCTGAGGGTAAGAAATTTAGATAAGGCGGCTAAAGTCGTAAACGAAATTGCTCCTGAGCACTTAGCGATTCTTACTAAGAAGCCTCACGCTTTAGTTTCAAAAATTAAAAATGCGGGAGCGATATTTTTAGGAGATTATAGTCCAGTTGCTTTAGGAGATTATGTAGCTGGCCCTTCCCATGTTCTTCCTACCGGAGGAAGCAGTCGCTTTTTCTCTACACTTTCGGTTAAAGATTTTCTAAAGGAAAACCATATTATCCGTTATACCAAAAAAGCCGTAATTGATGAATTTGAAACCTTGAAAAAAATAGCTGGCCTTGAAGGAATGAAAAAGCATATTGAAAGTGTGCATAAACGAATTGAAGGTGAGTTAAACAAAGGAGCATAATGTTTAATAAAAAAAGACAAGTACAGTTAAAAAGAAAAACTAATGAAGTAAATATCAGTGGTCAATTTAATCTTGATGGGACTGGGAAAACTAAAATAGATACTGGTTTTGAACCCCTTAATCACTTACTTACTTTATTTACTTTTCATGGATTTTTTGACCTAGACCTTGAGGCTAAAGGTGACCTCCAGCATCATATAATAGAAGATATTGGTATTGCTCTCGGCAGAGCCTTAAAAGAATCTTTAGGGGGTAAGCAGGGAATAAATAGGTATGGTAGTTTTTCAGTTACTATGGATAAGGTAGTAGTTGAGGCCAATGTTGATATAAGCGGCAGGCCTTCAATAACCAAAAAAATAGCTGACAGCAATAAAGAAATGGTTAGTAACAGGTTGGCTAATGATAAATTTGATGATACAAAGTTTAGCTTTAAAGATGCAGAAGAGTTTCTAGAAGCATTTATTCAGCATTCAGGTTTAAGTTTAGTTTATATAGTTAAATCTGGCGAAGGTGACTTGCATCATTTGTTAGAAGCTTTATTTAAGGCCTTAGGCAGGGCTATAGATCAGGCTAGCCAGATTGATCCTCGCCGCCGTGGAGTTCCTTCAACCAAAGGGATAATAGATTAATTAAGTCCAATGTCCAAAGTCCAACGTCGAAAATCAAAAAGATTTAATAAAATATAAAAAATATGACTTTGGATTTAGAACCTAGGACCTTGAACTAAGTATTATGACAGTAATAGTTGACTATGGAATGGGTAATTTAGAGAGTGTGAAAAATGCTGCCTCTTTTTTAGGTAAAAAAGTAGTTATTACCAGCTCACCTAAAGATTTAACAGCTGCTCAAAAAATTATTTTTCCCGGGGTGGGTCATTTTGGAAAAGCAGTAGCTGAATTAAAAAAAAGAGGGCTTATTGAAGTTTTAAAGGAAAAAATTAACGCCGGAGTTCCTTTTTTGGGAATTTGTTTGGGGATGCAGCTATTATTTGAAAAAAGTAGCGAGGCAAAAGGAGTAACCGGATTAGGAGTGATAAAAGGAGAAGTATCAAAGTTTGATCATAAAAATCTTATTATCCCCCATATGGGCTGGAATCAAATAAGAAAAGTCCAAAGTCCAAAGTCCAAAGTCCAAAGTCAATATAAAGATATAGATTTGTTTGAGGGGATCGAAGATCAGAGTTATTTTTACTTTGCCCATTCTTACTTTTGCAAGCCCGCTGAAGATGTTACTTTAGCTACTACCAATTACGGCCAGGATTTTGCTTCTGCAGTCTGTAAAAAAAATATTTGGGGTATTCAGTTTCATCCGGAAAAAAGCCAAGATAAGGGCTTAAAAGTCTTGAATAACTTTTTAACTTATGACTTTGGACTATAGAAATTATGATAATAATTCCAGCGATTGATTTATATCAAAAAAAAGTGGTAAGACTAACTAAAGGCAAAGAGTCTAACTGTAAAGTTTACAATGATGACCCGGTTTCTGTAGCAAAAAGGTGGAAAGAGAAAGGAGCCGAATGGCTTCATCTGGTAGATTTATCGGCTGCTTTTTCCCAGGGAGATAACGAGAACCTTCTAGCTGAGATTACAAAAAAAGTAGATATCTCAATTGAAGTTGGAGGGGGAATTAGAAGCTTGGCAAAGATTAAACAACTTCTATCTATTGGAGCAAAGAGATTGATTTTAGGTACCAGGGCTACTGAACCAGATTTTTTAAAAGAAGCTCTTGAGATTGCCGGAGATAAAATAGCAGTTGCAGTAGATGAGAAAGAAGGTAAATTAGCGATTAAAGGTTGGCAGGAAAGTGTTGATCTATCAATAACCCAATATCTAAACTATTTAAGCAAGCAAGGGGTAAGGTGGGTTATCTACACTGATATCTCCAGAGACGGAACTTTAGAAGGTTTCGACTTAAAGCGAGTAAAGCAAATTTCTCAAGATTATCACCTGAACTTAATCTTTTCCGGTGGGGTTTCTACTCTTGAAGATATCAAAAAACTGAAAGAAACTGTGCCTCAAGCAGCTGGGGTAGTTGTTGGAAAAGCTTTGTATGAGCAAAGGTTTAGCCTAGAACAAGCAATGACTATTTAGATTTGCTATTGAAATTAACAAAGATAATATTATTGTTGACAAGAAGAGAAAATATGGTATAAAAACTGTCTATGCGCAAGACTAAGTTTTATAAAAAAGACAAAAAAGATTGGGTTTTAATTGATGCCAAGGGAAAAGTTTTAGGCCGTTTAGCTACCCGTATAGCTAAAATTTTACAAGGCAAAAATAAAGCTAACTATACTCCCAATTCTGTTTGTGGAGATAAGGTTGTAGTTATAAATGCTAAAAAAATAAAAGTGACCGGTAAAAAGATAAAAGATAAAAGGTATGATAAATACTCAGGTTATCCAGGAGGCAGAAAAGAGATTAGTCTGGAGGAACTATCAGAGAAAAGTTCTACTAAGGCTTTGTTTTATGCAGTTGGGGGAATGCTTCCTAAAAATTTACTCAAAAAAGAGATGCTGAGATCATTAAAAATATATCCTGACGCCGAGCATCAACAGATTGCTCAAAAACCAAAACAGGTGGAAGTTTAATGGAAATTAAAAAAGAAGAAAAAAAAGTATATAGCGCTACCGGAAGGCGTAAAGAATCAGTAGCAAGGGTAAAGTTGCTACCCGAAGGTTCTGGTAATATGAAAGTAAATGGTAAAAATATAGATAGTTATTTTACTACTGTTGATAATAGGAATCAGGCAAAGAAACCTTTAATTACAACTGAGCTAGATAAAAGTATAGATATTCAAGTAAAGGCAAGTGGTGGCGGTTTAAGTGGACAAGCTGGTTCAATATCATTGGGCATAGCCCGTTGTTTAATCAGTTGGCGGCCTGAACTAAAAACTATTCTTAAAGAACAGAACTTTCTTACCCGGGATCCTCGTGCAAAAGAACGTAAAAAATACGGCCGTAAAGGCGCCCGCAAGAGATTTCAGTGGACCAAACGCTGATCTATTCTTTCCTCAAAATGCTTGACAACTTTTGCCTTGTGAGTTAAGGTATTTCACTCATATGACCAATACAATTGAAGAAATTATCCAAGATATCAAAATTGGCAAGCCTGTAATCGTGGTTGACGATGAATCCCGAGAAAATGAAGGAGACATTGTAGTTGCAGCTCAATTTGCTACTCCTGAAGTAATTAACTTTATGATTAAGGAAGCGCGGGGATTGGTATGTGTGCCTTTGGCAAAAAAAACAATAGCTAGGTTACAGCTTGATCCGATGTCAAATAAATCTTCTTCTGATAAATTTCAAACTGCTTGGCGGATTTCGGTTGATGCAAAAACAGGAGTTACAACCGGAATTTCTGCTTATGACCGTGCCAGGACAATTGAAGTTTTAATCGATCAAAAAAGTGGTCCTGATTCTCTTACCAAACCCGGCCATCTTTTTCCCCTCCAGGCAAAAGAAGGTGGTGTTTTAGTTAGAGCTGGTCATACTGAAGCTGCAGTTGATTTAGCAAGGTTAGCCGGACTTAAGCCAGCTGGAGTTATTTGTGAAATAATAAAAGAAGATGGGTCGATGGCAAGATTTTCCGATCTAGTAAAATTTGC